>NZ_CP022412.2:4266082-4570803 GCF_002222615.2 Bacteroides caccae
TCATGCAGAGTATCGTTTCCAGCCACTGCCATTACAGGAAACAATGACAGGCATGCAACAAACAGATACTTGTGTTTTTTCATAATGTTCTCTATTTAGTATTAATTATTTTGCGTCAAATGCCATAACAAATACAGAGCCGTCTGTATCCTGTCCTGCAACCAGCTTACCGTCCACCATAAGCCCTGGTTTCCATGAACCACTCTGCCAGTCGGTTACGCCTACACACATAATGTCTTTCCAGCCCATCTTATTAAGTACGTATGCAGCCTGCAAAGGCGTCAGTTCCGAATCACCCTCATTTTCTTTACTCACAATTGCAATAGCTACCTTACCATCGAAAGTTTTTCCTATCATGATAAACTGACCATACACATTATCACCCATACTATCACTGAATCCATTGTTGCCCAATACCTGCTTGTAAGTGAGCGCCTGTCCGTCTTTGGCAAAGCAAGGATAACCGTAAGCTGCAGATACTACATTCCAGTCACCGCTCAAATAGTTATGACAATCGTAAGTCAACACATTTGGAAAGTTATAAGGTTCTGCATAAACTTCTCCCAAATCTTCGCTGGTATTAGCCTCATAGAATTTAACCTTATGCAATTTTGTTTTGCTTCCACCCGTATTCATAGTGGCTATATCACACAAGAGCTTACCTTCTGCCGTAAATCCGAAATGCCAACCAAACTGAATATTCTCCGGCTGTTTCTCTATCCAAGGCAATTGCCAAGAATATACCTTATTATTGCCATACAGAATACCTCTTCCGCCCTGACTACCTTTAGAGCCGATAGCACGACCGGTCACAGTCACCAATCCTTTCACCTCAGACAATGTGAGACTATTCTGATCGTCTATTTCCATTCTACCTTTTACTTTAGCAGCATCCATCGTAAGTACTGTAAGATTCACATTCTCATAGTTTTCAAGTCCCGGATAAGTTGCAGGATCTTTCAGATCTCCCAATACCGCCATCGCTTCCGTCTGCGTCATTCCCGGATAATCCTCATTAGGGTTCCACCAGTCGGGATTCGGTTTCTTGGTAGGTTTCTGTTTAATCACATTATTCAGCAGCGTCGCTCTCATGATTGTGATATAAGGATATTTCTCCTTCACGGTTGCATCTGTGATGTCGACAAATCCCAAATCTTTTGCCGGAGTCATAATAGCCGAATAATCAATCCTCAATGTATAGGGACGGTTGCTGCCTGCCACTTTAATATTTACTGTAGCCGGTTCATCAGAAAGGTCGAATACGACAGTCTCAACCGTAGCGCCCGCCATTAATGCGCCCTCTGCAAAGTTCAGTTTGACGTTGCTTCTATCCATATTCCGGTCATAAGTGATCACAAGCTCTTTTGTCGCATTGTTTACTGTCAGTTTATATCCGCCATCTACCGTAATTTTGGAAGAGTCAACAATCGGTAACGCATTGGAAGTTACTATTACCTTATATTTCACCGTTTTCCCGTCCGGTCCCTTAAAATATAAGTCAGGATCATCCGTCATATCATAACTATTCACATCTGTAGGATAGGTGAGCTGATAACCGGTATTTACTTCAACTGTCAGTTTACAACCAGAAAAATTCTCGGCCTGGTCAAAAGCAAACGTAATCGTAGTACCGTCTACAGCACCCTGTACTTTTTCTCCGTCAGCTTCCACCTGCACTGATTTGAAAGGAGTCGTTGCGGTTGTTCCGCCATCACCTTCATCACCCATCTCATCATCACTGTCCGAGCAGGAAACGCCCAACATTATTCCCAAAATAGAGAATAACATCCAAAAACATCTTTTTAGAAATAAAGATTCTGTTTTCATAATCTTAGAAATTAATTAATAATAATGTTATGTTTTCATAGCCGGATTATCGGGCTATCGACGCAGCAAAAGTAGGTTTCATCTAACGAAAAAAGGTCGAAAATTTACCGGAAAAACTCTCTAAAGTATAGAAATACGCACTTTTTGCCGAAATTTTGTTTTTGTAGCCTCTTTTACTCTTTCGATATCGTCGACTGATTCACATCTTTTATGGAAGAGTTATCAAACTGATGCTTCTTCTTTCCGAAAGTGAATCGATAATTCAATGACAGACCAATGATATAGTCATCTATACGAGGCGTACGGGAAATACTTCTCTGTATATATTCCGCTTGCGTAATGTAATGCTTATGTTTTGCTTTGTATGGATTACTGACATTGAGAGAAATATGTAAGTTATTAATGCTATATTGCACGTTAAAATCCAACCTGTGAGGGTTATGATAGATGTCGCCGTTGAAACTCATACTTTTTGAAGGGGACATATAGCCTAAATAAACATACCATCCCTTATTTCTCCAATAAATGCTACAAGGCCAGAAAAAGCTATTATAAGACTTTTTTTCTCCTACATCTATGTTTGTATGATCGTAAATACCCAAGGCTCTGAAGAATAATTTTTGCGGAATAATGGCATAGTCTAAAACGACCTCACTGTGCGACCACAGGCAACTTCCTCCATTAAAAGATTGGAAAACGAATGTATTTCTGTCGGAGTCATAGCGATGGAGAGAATAGTCTTGGTTAGAAAGAGCTTCAAATGACGAATAGATAATAAAAGTCCAACGTTTGCTGACGTTCCAATTATACCTCAATGTGCCATTATATCTCAAGTAATTTTTCAGTTCCGGATTTCCTACGAATAGTTCATATTCATTCATTCGATATTCATATCCGGTACGGTCAGAAAGGCTGGGTTCTCCACTCCTTACCGTTCCGGTCAGCTGCAGAGAGTGCTTCTTGTAATCGTAAGATAACTTCAGGAAGGGAACGAACGCAGTAGTAGTCACACTATTTCCATTCGTTTTGGTATAAGACACTTCTTCTGCCACTTTAAGTTGAAGATTGAACCGCTTTTTTATTTTATAATTATACAAGACAGATAGTCTTGTGTTACTTTGCTTTAAAAAGTGGTCGGACACTTCCCCCTGCATCGTGTTCAAATCATCCGTATGAGTATAATTCTGATAAACTGCCAGCGTTAATGCGGAATTGTTCTTGAATGTTTTTGAATAGTTTACGTCTACATTTCCATACCAACTTTTTTCATCCGTTCCGTTGCGATAGGCGGAAACAGCTGTTTCTCCCTCTCGTTGCTCATACCAACGGTCATACCGGTTATCTCCGTGACTTCCATAAAGACATAACTTTATTTTCTGTCTGCGAGGCAAGTCACGTATATAATTAAGTTGGAGCGCCGGATTTAAGCTTGTAGAATTTCTCCTTTCCTGTTTAGTCAGGAGTAGGGGATTATTACTATATTGCTGGCTGACCCAATTATCGATGTCGCTACTCTTTCTATTCATTCGGAGCGAACTGTAAAATATTTGTTTTTTATCTTTGAAGATGTAGTTCATGTACGCCTGTAGGTCGTTGTTGTTGTTCGACGAAGGCAGTTGCTTGTCTGTTCTGACAATAGCTTCGTTCGGGAATAGATAGGTGGTCTCCAATACACTTTCCGGATGGGATTTGAAGTGATTATAGTTGTCCGCCACCGAAACTGTCCACTCTGATTTGCCTTCAAAGAACTGAATCGTTCCTCGCCCGTTGCCTGTGAGGCGGTTTAATTGGTGATTGGCGTTCAATGCCACCGAACCTGCATAATCCCTCTCTTTCAATATATAATCAAATATCACATCCGCTTCCGGATAATCGGGACGGCTTTGCGAATAAAAATCAATCCGCTTGATATCATTAGGATTCAAATTCTGCACTTCGCCCGACGTAGCTTCACGGCCGTCAATGCACAATAACACATTCTTGCCAAAATATGAGATAGAGGAGCTATTCGCAGTAACTCCGGGAATCATTAACATTTCTACCGTATTGTAACCATTATAGGCATGGCGCAACTGGGCGCGGGTAAGATAATACATCGTCTTGTCTTCCATCTTTATTTCATTGGACCCCAGTACCGTCACTTCCTGAAGCTGCTCCACCTGTTTATCCAACCGGATATCTCCCAAACGTACGAAAGATTCTTTTGTCGGATATAAGGTCAATATCGTCTCCTTGTAGCCGAGATAGTTGAACCGCAGTTGGTATCTTTGCTCTTTCAGGGGGAGCCGCAACGTAAAAAGCCCTTTCATATTGGTTGTGACGCCTGCAACAAATATTGTATCCGAGGTATAACAACGTACGGTAGCCGACTCCAAGTCTTGTTTTTCATCACCTAACAAGTGCCCTTGCACTTGCATCGTTTGGGCTGTTATTGAAAAAGAAAAGAAGAAGAAGAGTAACAACATGATAAAATAAAGTTTCTTCATAATATTATTAATCGTTTGAATAATAAACTCTTATAACCTTTGGCAATTAGCAACTAATAATCGCATACAAAGAAGCGAATTACTAACCGAAAAAAGGTCGAAAATTTACCGGAAAAACTCTCTAAAGTATGGGAATATGCACTTTTGGGAACATATTTTCTATTCTTAGTGCTTTCATCCTATTCAAGCAAATTTTATGAAAAATCAGACTCATTCTTGCTCGTTTCCGGCATAGTTTAGTACCTTTGCCGATAATAAATAACCATCAACATCCATAAAATAATGACTCCTCATTTCGACTTCTCCGAAGTCCCCTACTCCTTCGGCCTGTGCGCCGCCGAAAACTGCCCGAAAGCCTCAACCTGCCTGCGCCGGATTGCCATGCAGTATGCTCCTGTCAACAGAATTTTCCTGCCGACGATGAACCCTAACCGGATAATAGCCGGAAAAGGTAAATGTGATTACTATTGTTCGAACGAGAAAACCCGCTTTGCACTTGGCTTTACACGCACGGCAAATGCACTCACCGTGCGAATGGCAAGTACATTCCGCTACCGGATGATTAGCTACTTCGGACGCAAGAATTACTACTTGAAACGCCGGGGAGCACTGAAAATCACTCCTGCCGAACAGATATATGTCATAAACGTTGCTAAAGAACTGGGGGTAGTACTGAATGACTACTTCGACGGTTATATAGAAGAATATAACTGGAACGCTTAGTCGTTCCTACCATGTCTTCGGAAGAAATTTACGTTTCTACAGAGAACACTGTTATATCCCTTTAGAACCATGGTGGTTTCCCTAAAGGAAACGCCCGTTTCCTCGTAGAGATACGGGCGTATCCATATAGGGAAACTATCGTGCCCCATAGGGAAACGAGCGTATCCAATAAGGGAAACAACAAGGAAACTGTAATACTCTAACAAACAGCTATATATCTTTATCACGCTTTGCCTTGCTCCATGTATTCTTTGGGAGTCATGCCGTACTTTTTCTTGAAACAAGTACTGAAATATTTCGGGTCGTTGAAGCCCACTGCAACGGCAAGGTCGGTAATCCTTATTTTACTTCGTCCGTCCATCAGTTTGCAGGCAGCAGTCAGCCGGACATTCAAGATAAACGCTGAAGGTGTCAATCCTGTCAACGATTTCAGTTTCTCTGTCAGCACTGTACGCGAAGCCCCCATCTCACTGACAAACTCCGCCTGGCCGAACTCCACATCATTCAGATGAGCATTCACGCAGTCTATCGCACGCTGAAGGAATGTCTCGTCAAGTGAAGTATACTCCAGTTTGTCTACTTCAAATACAACCTGCTTACGAAAATCAGCCCCTTTCCGTTCCTGCCGTTTCAGGCAATTCATAATCTGCGCATAAAGCAATGAAAAGTTGCATGGTTTACTGATATACCCGTCAGCCCCGGAGTTATATCCCTCTATCTGACTTTCTTCAGCCCGTTTGGCTGTCAACAGGATGACAGGAATGTGGCAATATTCGAATTTATTCTTTATATACCTGCACAATTCTATGCCGTCCATCTCGGGCATCATAATATCGGAGACAACCAAGTCTATGCCCCCTTCTTGCAGCACTTCAAGCGCCTGTCTGCCATTTATGGCGGTTTTCACACGGAAATAGTTGGAAAGCAGATTAGAGAAAAGCATGCACAATTCTTCATTGTCATCGACAATCAACAGCGTATAGTCCTCCGGATGAAGTTCCGTTTTCTCGTCCGGCTCATCGCCTTCTTCCGTTTCATTGATATAAATCGGAACAGGAAAAGCTGTCTGTCTCTGCGCCGCCACTGTCTCATCGAGCTCTTCCTGTCGGTAGGTTTCTTTATCGACAGGCAGCATGATACGGAAACAATTGCCCGTCTGCTCATTGCTAAATGCTTCGATTGTCCCATGATGGAGAGCTACCAGGTCTTTTACCAATGCCAGACCTATCCCCGTACCTATTGTATTATGTCTTCTGTAATCACCTTCATAGAAACGCTTGAACAATCCGTCTATTGTTTTCTGTGTCATCAGTTCCCCGGTGTTGGTCACGTCAATCTGCAAGGTATATTCGTCCGCCAATGCCGCCCGGACGCATATCTGCCCGCCCTCCGGTGTATACTTCGCCGCATTCGACAAAAGATTGTACACTATCTTGTCGAGCTTGTCGGCATCGAAAAAACCAAAGATGATATCGGGAGTACTTTCAAAAGAAAGAAGCTGGCGTCTCTTGCCAAGCAAAGGTATAAAGGCTTCCGCACAACTGCGCAAAAAAGAAGAGATGTCTCCATAAGATACACAAATCTTCAGATTGCCGCTTTCCACCTTTCTAAATTCCAATACTTGCTGTATCAGACGCATCAGGCGGGTAGCATTGGCAGTCATCACCGTGTACAGTGTGCGTTTGTCTCCCCCGCTCTTCAGGTTTTCGAGCGAGGCAAGAATGATGCTCAGCGGAGTCATCAACTCATGGGTGATGTTTGTAAAGAACTGTAATTTCAAATGGTTAATCTCCTGAATCTTCTGTTTCTCCATCTTGCCAATCTGAATCTCATGCTGCATGCGCATCTTATATCGCAGGAAACGAAAGACAAAATAGAGAATCACCACAATAGCAACGGCATATAGGCAATAAGCCCACCACGTCAGCCAGGGAGCGGGAAGAATACGGACCTTCAGGGTTCTCTCCGTATTTCCCCACACACCATCCTCGTTCGTTCCCTTCAAGCGGAACAGGTAAGTGCCCGTCGGCAGGTTATTATAAGTGGCAAAATGGCGTTGGGCATCCACCACGATTTCTTTATCGTCATAGCCTTCCAGACGATAGGTATACATGTTCTCCTGCGGATTCACGTAATTCAAGAGAGAAAACTCGATAGTAAAGTTATTATCCTGATACTCAAGTGTGATTCCGTCTGTATAGTTCACGTCTTTCTCTGAGAATCGTCGCCTCTCTTCCGGCGTCATGCTTCTCAAAGAGCGATTGTGTACTTTGAAGTCTGTAAACACGAGGGGAAAAGAGGAAGGCTTATAGCCTGTCCTATCTACCATGAAACTTCGTATCCCGTGCGAACTTCCGAACATGAGCCTCCCTTCGGCCAGCCGACAACAGGACGCGCGATTGAACGAAAAAGTTTCCATATCATTGGCTACCGCATAATAGTTTATGTTTTCCAGTACGTGGGCTTCATTCATGGTAAAGGAAAGCACCGTATTATTGGTCGTTATCCATATCTTCCCCCGACTGTCTTCCACAATGTTGGTGATTCCCTTATTCTCTATGGTGGAGAAAGAAGTGATAGTTACAAACATATCCTGCCGGCGGTCGTAGTAAGAAAGACCATTCCACATAGAGCCTGCCCAAATCTGCTGACGGGAATCGACCAACAGGCAAAAGATATTCTGCACATCACGCTTCTGCCCTACGGCGTAGCGCTTGTAAGTCTTGTCCTGCAAGTTGATGCGGACAATTCCTTCATAGTTGGTAGCAATCCATATATTCCGTTCCGCATCTTCCTTAATATCGAAGATACGTGAATGAAGGAATTCCAGTTCCGCACCGGGCATCCATTCCGACAGTTTATGAAACTGATCGTCCGCATCCAGAATATAAACTCCCTGCCGAGTACCTATCCATAAATTCCCTCCCGAATCTTCCATCAGCGTATGAATGCAATCGCTTTCGAATTTCTTCTCGGTCAGGCTGTTCAATGACCTTACTTTATGATTTTTCTCATCATAGAGCCAGATTCCACGGCTATAAGTGCCGAAGCAAATCTCCCCCGTTTTCTTTCTCCTGATAATCGCGTCCACAGCAGACGTATACGGCAATTCCTTGAAATCGGGATGCTCCTGATAATTGACACAAGTATGTGTCCGGTCATTATAAAGAATCATTCCGAAACCGATAATTCCCATCCAATATTCGTCGTTTCCGGCATAAAAGATACTCCGTATGGAACTCGTATTGTACAGTCCTCTCACCGTCTCCAACCGGTCAATGCCGAATTTCTTGTTTTCCGTCTGAATCTTACAAACACCGCCGCCGAACATGCTTATCCACATCTGATTGTCATGCGTACGCTGTATCGAGCTTACTTCATTGTAAGGCAGTTCTCCAATTTCACTACCCGGCAGGTAATTTTCGAAAGAATAGAAATCATTCTCATCGTGCATGATACTCAAACCGCTACGGGTGCCCACCCATATACGATGCGACTCGTCCTGCTCGATAGCATATACGATATTATCAAACAATGAATTCTCCTCACCTTCTACCCGATGAAAACGGTCGTACTGCATACGTCCTGTCGTGTAGGGCGTTTTCAACTTCACAAGCCCCCTGTCCCAGGTTCCGACCCAAATCTGTTGCTTGTCGTCCTGATATACTACATTGGAAAAATACAAGACCGGATCAAGATAGGTGTAAAATTTATTCCGCCCCGCATCGTAACGGTAAAGACCGCTTTCACAAGCTGCTATCCAAATGTCCCCCTGCGTATCTTCCATAATTGACGAGACTCCTCCCAACCGTCGGCTCGACAAATCAATCCGCTCAAATACATCCTCCGCTTTTCTCTTCCTGAAAAGCCCCCGGTCGCCTCCTACCCAAATATCCCCGTTCCTTGCACAAAAGATATCCGCTGCATTCAAAGATTCCAGTTTTTCACTTCCGATGCGCTCTATTACTCCGGTAAGCTTATGCAACTTGAACACTCCTTTTTCCGCAGCAATCCATAAATCTCCATCCTGATCCTCAGTCACAACATTCAGATAACAGTTGAAAGGTAAATTCGTTCCGTCATTCAAACCATAATTCACCACACTGTAGCCGTCATAACGTACAAGTCCGTTGTAAGTAGGAAGCCAAATATATCCGTCGGAGTCCTGATACAGTATCCGCACCTCATTGGTAGGCAATATGCTTGATGAAATGGGAATGAATTTTAAGTTGGAAGTGTACTTCCTCATATTTGTAGCATGGCTGTCCACTGATAGTATGCAGAGGAATAGCAAGAGCAGGGACAAATAAAAATATTTCTTTTTCATAGCAGACTATTTCAGTCAATTAAATCTTAAGTTATGCAAAACTAATATTTTATCAAAAGAATTACAATATATAAACTGAAAATAACTAAAAAACATTGATAAACAAAAATTCGACCAATGCTTAAGCTTAGTAATTCTATAAACATTTTATCTATTCTTTTCTAATCCAACAATAATTTATCATACTAAACATAAAAATAGCCAGTAAAAAACGTATTTTAAAATTCAAAGAAGAGTAAATATCCCTTTCAGTATCTCAAATATATCGAAATATCTGTCAACCTATCGTATTAAGACTTTACCCCGTGTATGTCTCGATTGACATCTGCTGACATCTAACGACACGTGATGTCACCGTTTTGAGAATCAGCATTTTATTCAATTTCAGCCACTATTTTTGAGCTGTCAAACGAAAACATTAATCTCAAAATGATGGATCATGGCACAAGAAAAAGAAGTGAAAGAAAAACCGAAGCGGACGCGCAAAACGCAGAAATCCGCCAAAGAAAAGCCCTATGTGGAACAAATCAACGAACTACTGTTTGTCCACAACAAGGAGGACCCCAAAGCCGGTGTGCAAGCTGTCAGCGAAATTGACGGGGAAGGAAAGGTCAGGACGGTTCCTGCAGAAGAAAAGAACGAAAACTCCTTTCTGAAATTCGAGAAAAACTCCAGTATCCTCGAAAACTTCATCAGGAACTTCTGGAGCCAGCTCAAGGAACCTACACATTTCAGGCTCATACGAATGACCATCCATGATTACAAGCAGAACAGGCAGGCAATCAAAGATTTGTCACAAGGCAAGGAAACGGACGCAGTAAAAGAGTTCCTCAAACGCTACGAAATCCGGCCGAGAGAAAACAAGGAACAGAGTAAGAACGAAAAAGAAACAGAAACAATGGCAAAGAAACAAAAATCAAACCCGCAGGAACAGGTACCACAACCGACAGTTTCAACAGGACAACCGCAGGAACAGCAGGCACCACGCTACCGTTATGACGAGAACATGGTAAACTGGGACGCACTGGAAAAGATGGGCGTCTCCAAAACTTCCCTCGAACAACAGGGACTGCTGGATTCCATGCTGAAAGGATACAAAACCAACAAACTGGTTCCCCTAACACTGGCGCTGACAGGTGCCAGGGTCAAACTGGACGCACGCCTCTCATTCATCACCATGCCGGACGGGCAGATCGGTCTGGGTATCCACGGTATCCGCAAGGAACCGGAACTGGAAAGGCCCTATTTCGGGCACATCTTCACGGAAGAGGACAAGAAGAACCTCCGTGAGACGGGAAACATGGGACGGGTGGCGGAACTGAACCTGAACGGAGGATCCTATACACCCTGTCTCATCTCCATTGACAAGAATACCAACGAACTGGTTGCTGTACGACAGGAAAACGTATACATACCAAGTGAAGTGAAAGGTATCAGACTGACAGCGGATGAAATAAACGCGCTGAAGGAAGGACAACCGGTATATGTGGACGGAATGACCTCAAAAAACGGGAAGCCGTTCGACGCCACACTCCAATACAGCGCGGAACGCAGGGGGCTGGAATTCATCTATCCGGAAAGCAAAGGGTTCAACCAGCAGAGCCTGGGAGGCGTACAGCTTTCACCCAACCAGATCAAGATGCTCAGCGAAGGACATACCATCCTTGTAGAGGACATGAAACGCACCGACGGAGCGCTGTTCTCCTCTTTCGTCACGCTGGACAAGGTGACCGGCCGGCCGCAATATACACGCCATAATCCGGAGAACGGGGAAATATACATCCCGAAGGAAATCTGCAACGTGCTACTGACTCCCGAGGACAAGGAGGCACTACGCAAGGGGCAACCCGTCTTCCTTGAAAACATGCTCAACCGCAAGGGGGAAGAGTTCTCCTCCTTCGTCAAACTGGACATGAATACGGGCAGGCCGCAATACTCGCGTACACCGGACGGTTTCAGCGAGCGCCAGGTGCCGGTCGTTCCGGCGGAAGTATACGGGCATGTATTCACGGCACAGGAACGGGCCAACCTGCAGGACGGAAAAACCATACTCGTATCGGACCTGAAAAGCGCCAACAACAAGACATTCAGTTCCTACCTGAAAGTGAACGCAAATTCTGGACAGCTGCAATACTTCCAGGAAAATCCCGACATACGCCGCAATACGGCCCGGCGTGCCGCACAGGCGGACGACACGCAAAACCGGCAGCAGGAACAGAAGAAAGGAAGCAGACAGGCCGTATAAAAAGAATACAAAAAAGAATCATTAACCATTCATAAGAGAAAAAGACATGAAGCAGAATGACAACCGGATATTCAGAAAGGAAGACCTTGACTGGAAAACACTGGAGACCATCGGTATCCACAAAGAAGAACTGGAAAAAAGCGGGGACATGGAACTGCTCCTGCAAGGGGAGGAAACGGAAACCGTCCCATTGAAAATCCGTACTCCCGCACTCCGCTTAACAATGGACGCCACCCTCAGGATCACGGTGGGGACGGACGGAAAGCCGGTAATGGAAATCAACGGGATCAGTCCCGAAGCGGAAAGCGAAGCCGGCGGATAATCCCTGCCCCATACAGACAGAATCAAAAGTATACACAATTTCCCCGTACCGGTTTTATTGCGAAGGTACGGGGAACATCAAATGAAAGAAGATCATGATTGCGATATTGACAGACAAGCCCAATGTGGGAAAAGAGATAGCAAGAATTCTGGGAGCACATACCAGAGAGGACGGATACATGAGCGGGAACGGGTACATGGTGACATGGACCTTCGGCAACATGCTTTCACTGGCCATGCCGAAGGATTACGGGATGGACCGCCCGGAACGCGGGGACTTCCCGATAAATCCCGCCCCTTTCAGACTGATGGTAAAACACATCAGGACCGATACGGGATGGATACCGGACATCAACGCGGTCCTCCAGCTGAAAGTGATCGAAAAAGTATTCGACGCCTGCGAAAGTATCATTGCGGCCACCGACGCCTCCCGGGAGGGAGAAATGGTCTTCAGGTACCTTTACCGGTATCTGGAATGCAGGAAACCCTACCGCCGTCTATGGATCTCGTCACTTACGGACGAAGCCGTGCTGGAAGGAATGGGCAGCCTCAGGCCCGGCAGCCTGTATGATCGCATGTTTCTGGCAGCGGACAGCCGCAACAAGGCGGACTGGGTACTGGGACTCAACGCCAGCTATGCCCTCTGCCAGGCGACCGGAACGGGAAACAACTCACTGGGACGGGTGCAGACACCCGTACTGGCAGCCATAAGCAGCCGTTACCGTGAACGTGAGAACCACATTGCCACGGACACCTTTCCGGTTTTTATCAGCCTGTGCAAAAATAACACCCTGCTCAAAATGCGCTGCACGGAAGAATTCACGGACCGGGAGGCGGCTGCACGGCTTTACAGTGACTGCAAACTGGCCGGACATGCACGCGTCACCGCTGTCAGCAGGCAGATCAGGGAGATAGAGCCTCCAGCCCTCTACAACCTGACCGAACTCCAGAAAGACGCCAACAACTATTACGGAATGACTGCCGGAAAATCACTTGAAATCGCACAGAGACTTTATGAGAAGAAACTGATTTCCTATCCGCGAACTGCCGGACGTTTCCTTCCACGGGACGTTTACGACAAACTGCCCCGTATCATGGAAAAAATCCTGAACAGGAAGGAATTCCGACCGTATGTCAGAAGCATGGGGATCAACATATTCGACCTGCCGGACAAGGTTGTCGACGAAGGACAGGCGGCGGAACACCACGCCATCATCATTACCGATACATATCCGGAAGGATTAAACCGGGAGGAGATGCAGCTGTACATGATGATTATCGGACGGATGCTGGAAGCCTTCATGCCCGCATGCAGGGCGGAATACACCACCGTGGATGCCGTATGTGCCGCACGAAATTTCCGGTGTCATGCATGCCGCATCATTGAAAAGGGATGGTTCGGCATATTCGAAAGGGAAAGCGTCATTGCAGGAAGGGAATACGGCTTATCCCCCATCCCGCAACTGGAAAACGGGGAGACGGCCGCTGTTACCGGATGCAGCCTGATACACAGGAAGGACCTGCCCGTATCCGCATATACCGACGCGGAACTGATCACCTACATGGACACTGCCGGACTGGGAACGCCGGCCACGCGTACAGGAATCCTGCAGACCCTGATTGACCGCAAATATGTACGTTATTCAGGCAAATACATCATCCCCACACGAAAGGGGCTTTACATATATGAGACGGTACGGAACATGAAAATAGCGGGAACCGCACTGACTTCGGGCTGGGAGGCGCAACTGGCACGAATGGAAAGGGGAAAGCTTACACAGGAAGAATTCATGAAAGGGGTACTCAAACTCTCGGGAGAGGTAACGGAAGATATCTTCCGGAAATGTGAAAGATAGAAGCTATATATAGGAACGGGAAATGCAGGCTGAAAAGTCTGCATTTTTTATTTGTCAGACATCTGTTATGCCGCTTTTAGGCGGCAAAGGTACCGGATTACCCCGTATTCGTGTCAAGGCAGCCCTGCGGGCCGGTCGGCTGAAAGAAAATCATCCTCGCTGCGCTCCGGTATTTTCTTTCGCCAAGCCTTGACACAAAAGGGCAATCCGGGGGAAGGAGGCCTGTAAAATCGGGAAAACAGATCCCGAAGGGATAATCATACACTCATAAAAACAACAAGGACATGAAACAGAAATCCATCGCAAGCATCTGCAAGCCGGCGGTCACACTGCTGGCAGCCGCAGCAATAATCCTGCTATGCCGCAAAGGCATAATTCCGGTATATACCATCCTGTTACTGACAATGGCGGAAGGCATAATCCGTATTTTACTAAGGCTCCTCCCGTTCCTGGCGACAATTCTCAGCATTCTGATCCTTATCGGAATGATATTATAAACCCTTAAACAACAAATGAAATGGAAACAAGGAAATTCACCCCGTCAGCTCCGGTCGCACCCGCACTGTGGCCGACAACGCGCAGCATCAGGCCTGCAAAGAGAAGATTTCCCAATACGGTTGATGAGCCCAGAAACATCGGGTATTATCTCAAGCCACTGCTTGACATCACGAAGCGACCGGACAGAGACGAAATTCTGAAGACATATCTCAAGGAAACCTATGTATAACAATAAAAAAACAACCATTATGTTTTTCCAATCAATTTATCAGATGATGTCGGCAGGCACAGACCTGAACATCAACATCAGGAGAACGGACGGAAAACTGTCCGTAGCGGTAATGCCCAGGCGTACAACACTCAAGGATGAAGCCGGACAGGCCATCGTGCCGCTCATACTCAACGGCACCCCCATGGAACTGGACGGACAATTCCTGCAAATCATCACCACACCGCTGCAGAAAGCGCAGGGAATCCTCACCAACCTTGAAACCTTCGAGCAACAGGCACGGCTGACCGCAACACAAGGCAAGGCGACCGGAACCGCCAACGACAAGAAGACAAAAGAGGCACGTGAAAAACAGGAAAAGATGGAAAAACTCCTCAAACGTGCGGAGGAGGCGTTCACGGCAGGAAAATACTCGGAAGCGACAACCTGCCTCAGGCAGGCCAAGGTACTCGCAGATACGGACAGGCAGAAACAGATAGAGGCAAGGATACAGGAAGTGCAGAAGGAGTCGTCACAGGGCTGCCTGTTTCCTGAAACGGATACACAGCCGCTCCCACAACAGCCGCCCGCAAACGGTACGGCGAACGGAAACCGGCCTGACGGACAAATGCGGATGTTCACGTCACAACCTCCACAACAGCCTGTACAGCAGGCAATCCCGCAAACGGTACAACAACCGGTGCCTCGGCCGCAGATAGTACAGCCGCAGCCCGTACCACAATATTATCCGGGAACACCGCAACCCGTTCCCCTGCAGCCGCAAGCAACCGTCATACAGACAACCCGGGAAAATACGGGCAGGGAATACCAGTCACCGCCACAACCGGCCACAGAAGCGCTCACTTTTGACAAGGACGATGAAAATGACAGGGAACTGTTGCGTGAAGACCCGTATGCGGAATACATAGACTTCCCGCAGGAATGCCGTATGAAGGACGAGACACAGGCGGAGCTTATATGTTGTTAAACCATTAAAACTTTAAATAATATGGCACTTGATATCAAAGGACTCAAAAGAGTATTCATCCTGAAAAAAGGAAATGGCACCCTGACACTGGAAGACCCGGACAGCAGAATGTCCCTTTCCGAAGTGACGGACTTCTATTCCATAAACTATCCGGAACTGACCACGGCAACCCTGCACGGGCCGGAACTCGAAGAGGACCGCGCGGTATACCGGTTCAAAACCACCATAGGAACGAAAGGATAAGCCATGGCAAAGAAAACAAACCCTAAGAAAAAGGAGGAGACAGCATGCAGACAGCTATCGGAACTACAAACGGAAGACCTGGCACGACTTATTATCAGCGAGGCCGGATGCACAGACATCAGCCGGGGAACCGGCAGCAGAAAGAAAAGAAGGCTGCCGCCGGCAGGAACCGTAATGATTTTCTAACGGGGAGAATTCTCCCCGTTACCCCCGATTACTATATGGAGAGCCGCGCGGGAGAAAAAATCAACCTTACGACAAGGGAGAATTTTGATTTCCTGTACCGTTCGGCACTCAGATACAGCGGGCTTGTCGGCCTCAGGCTTCCTTTCCGCCCGACCAGGAAATCACCGAGGATGAACATCATCAAACTGTACCGGGCAATGGACACCATACTCCCGGAGCATGTCAACCTGGAAGAGGAGAACGGAAGGCTGTACTTCTGCCTCTACCGGTTCCATGAGTGGCCGGAGTATAAACTGTTCTGGATACCGCTGGAATTCACGGAGAGACTGCCGGAAAAACTCGGAAGGATAGCACTGGAATTTATCCGACAGCTCGCCCGACACCATGGCATACCCAAAAGCACGGATACCAGCTACTACGAAATGGCACACGATTACCTGGAAGACTACAGGCTCTACGACGAAGAGGCGACGGCAGGAGAGATCAGACGCAAGGCCGCACTTGCCAGACTGTATGAAAAAGGGAAGGCGCACCGTATACTGAAGAGAATGGACAATCCAAAGGGATTTCTTGCGGACCTGGAGGGGGAAATACGGAAATACCATACAAAGAAGAACTATGAGCGGGCATTGCTGGAACTGCTCACGGAAGGTACGGCATACATTTCACACGGCAGCCCGAGCATCATGCAATACTCCTACGACTGGGCATACGAGGAGGCACCTGATTTCAGGCCGGTGGGACTGGAGACGCAGATCATGGTCACCTGGTCGGTAAAGGACGCCATGAACGACGAAATGGAAAGCTATTTCAACTCGGACTACCAGGAATCATACGCGATCACACCCGTCACGACATTCCACCTGACGCCGGACACGGAAAAGCCTTTCTCCATGGATGACTTTCCGGAGCGGTTCTCCCAATGGCTCGCACGCTTCACAAAACTCATTACAAACAACTTCTAATAAAACAGGAAAATGAATGAACTGACAATACAGATGCAGCAAATCATGCATCCCAGAGCGGTACTTGTCGCCTATGAATGCGAAACGGCAGGTTACTCGATCCCGCGAAGTTATCTCGAACTTAGGCCTGTCAATGAGAAAGGACGGATGGGAGCCGGCATTCCGGTAACCTATGAGTTCATGAACTCACTGGTGGAATCATACACGGAAAGCATGAGCGGAATCCCGCACGGACGCATCCCCGGGAACATGCTCCTGTGCGACTCCAGAAAAGGCCGCGAAAGGTACATATGGTACAATCCGCCGCAGAAGAGAAAAATGTACTTCCAGGACGGGCTGCACATTACAAACGGGACATTCAACGTACCGGGCGTCATCTACGTGGTGGAACGGGAATGCATGGACATACACGCCTTCAAGGGAACAATCCCCGAAGAGCGGACAGAACTGTATCTGGCACCGTTCTTCAATGTAACCGGGGCGGACGTCTGCCTGGGCAACTCATCGCTAAAGAAACCGCAGGACATGGATTTTCATGAATTTCAGGAATACTGGGAAAAGCGTTTCTGGATGAGCGAGTTCTCACATTTGGGAGGCGGCAGGAACCCGACCCGCAGCAATCTGGTTTCAGTAACAGAACATGTACGGAACAATCCGTTTGATTACAGCGAGTTACAACAATCCGGGAAGAAACTTAAAGACATACTGGCATGAAAAAGATTCATTATACGGACAGCTACCTGCTGAAACCTTACCATCCCGTCACCATCCATGTTGCGGGTGCAGGGGGCACGGGATCACAGGTCATAACCAACCTGGCACGCATGAACGTCGCGTTGCAGGCACTGGGACATCCGGGACTGCACGTCACCGTATTCGATCCCGACATTATCACGGAAGCCAACATAGGACGCCAGCTTTTCAGTGAGACGGAGCTGGGGCAAGGCAAGGCGACAGCGGCCGTCACACGCGTCAACCGTTTTTTCGGAACAACATGGACGGCGGAAAACTGCCGCTATCCCGTACGGAAAACACAGGAAAACAGGGATGACAGGACAAGGCCGGCAAATATCATCATCACCTGCACGGACAATACCCGCTCACGACTGGAACTGTGGAGATTCCTGAAAAAATACAGGGAGGCCTCCGTAAACAATGAAAGGGCGGTTTATTACTGGATGGATTTCGGGAATGCGCAAACCACCGGGCAAGTCTTCATAGGTACTGTCCGCAACAAGATACGGCAACCGGCATCAAAAGAATTCATGCCGGTACCCGGAATGAATGTCATCACCGAGGAGGTGAACTATTCCACAATAGAAGAGAAGGACTCCGGACCGAGCTGCTCACTGGCGGAAGCACTGGAAAGACAGGACCTGTACATCAACTCCATACTGGCACAAGTCGGCTGTGACATTCTATGGAAGATGTTCAAGGAAGGAAGAACCCTGTACCGGGGAGCATATATCAATCTGGACACACTCCGGGTTAATCCGATACCGGTATAAGCCATGTGAAACAGACAGCCTCCCTTGCCGCCAACAGTTGCTGCGACAAGGGAAGCATCGGTATTTTTTTTCAATCCGTATAAAACCGGAACCGGATTCAGGACTTAATCCGCACTAATCCGGCAACACCCTTTCCTGTTTTAACCAGTTCGTATTTCTCAAGCCTTTCATACAATTTGCCAAGCGTCCTGCAGCCATACCTTTTCACTTTGAATTTGGGCATCAGCTTCTTCAGCGCACCTCCAATCAAAGACAGGCTAACCTCCGCCTTACCATCAGCAGCCTGTTCAAAAGCCTTATCAAAGTATTCCATATCTCTTTGAATAAAAAATTCAGGTGTATTTTCCTGAAAAGGCTTCTCCTCCTTCCGGTCAGCTAACAGAAACCCGGTACAGGAACGTACCAGTGCCACCGGCGTCTTTCCCTCCCCGTAACCAAGAACCATCAGGCCACTCTCCCTGATACGTTGTGCCAGCAAGGTATAATCCCCGTCACTGGCAACCAGACAAAAACAACCGACCCGCCCCTCATGCAGGATGTCCATCGCATCCATAACCAACGCAATATCCGTCGTATTCTTTCCCTGCACAAAAGAGGAAGCCTGCACCATCCTGAACGAATAATCCCTTGCCGCATCCTTCCAACCGGAAAGTTTTTTTTTAGTCCAGTCACCATATATACGTCTCACAACGGCAGTACCATAGCGAGATACAAACCGCATCACATCTTCCATCTTCTCGGAAGAAGCGTTATCGCCGTCAATCAAAACCGCGACAAACAAATCTTTTTCTTTTTTCATACCGAATCCTTAAGCTGCAAAAATATAACAGGTTCCCGCAAATATAAATAATTGAACCTATTTTTTCTTTCCCCTCTGCCGCAAAAAATCCTGTATTTCCGAACTACGATAAAAATTCTTACCGTTCTCGTCCGTCTGGTAGTAGCGGATAAGCCCCTTTTCACGGTAACGGGCAATGGTCCGTTGCGTCACGCCCAGAAGCTGCGCAAGGTCACAGTTATCCAGCAAGGTGTCGCCGTCCAGGCAGTCTTTCAGGCGGTTCATACGGTCAAGTTTCTTTTCAAGGCGATTAAAACCTTCCACCATAGTCATTATCATTTTCTCAAGTACCTCATTATCTATATACATCATGGCATATCCTCCATTGTTTTAAAAAGTGATTACCTGAATACTCTTCCTGTGCGCACTACAAGAGTATATTACACTATAATGAAAATTACATGCCGGATTCAAAAAAACGAATCCATCTTTTTACATAACATTCTAATTCACAAAGAAATATAAAATAAAAAATTACAAAAAGCACTGTAAAATGTAATCCCGGATGTTGTAAAGTTCGGGTACAAATTGTAAATACGATTTACAATTTGACCAGCTATCCGTGAAATCTGACGACATCTGCTGACACCTGTAGTCAGAGACTTGGAGACAAACTTACCGGCAGCATATCTTTGCATCGGACAAAAAATCAAAAGCTTATGGAAGTGATCAGTATCGAAGCCACAACATTTGAAGAAATAAAGCAGGCGTTAAGCTCAATTATCCGAGATATCCGGACAGGAAGAGGAATACGGCAGGAGGAAAGACTGACGGAATGGATGGACAATCAGGAAGCATGTATCATGATGGATATCTCTCCAAGAAAGTTGCTTACTTTACGCAGCACGGGAAAAATCCCGTACAGCAGGATAGACAGGAAAATCTATTACCGGAAAAAAGACATCATCACATACATGGAAGGACTGTTACAAAAAGGAAACAATTAAGCAAAGAAATATGGCACATGACTTACTGACAAGGGAAAGTCCGGAGATTATCCGCTTCTTCCAGGATATTGGACACATCACTGAACTCTTAAAAAGCAAACCGGACAGATACAGGCCTGTCCTGAACGGTGACAGGTATATCACCGAAGCTGAACTGTCCGAATCACTGAAGATAACACGCCGGACACTGGTTGAACACAGGACAACCGGACTTATCCCCTATTACCGGCTGGGAGGCAGGATACTTTATAAAGAAAAGGATATTATAAAACTGCTGGATGAAAACAGGATGGAAGCTTTTTAAAAGCCGACAATATAGAAGAGAACGTCTTCGGGAATTTTCCTAAAGACATTCTCTTCATATATATGCCGTTCATTCCAGTATAAATGAATACATTATAAAGTTTTCTGTAATTTTATCCCAATACTATTTGGAGGAATCGAACCTTTTCCATATCTTTACACCGTCAAAAAATGACAGCGATAAAGATTGAAATAATTGAGATTAGGTATATGGCTAATTCAATGGTTTCGATTTTAACGATATAATATTTAGTGCTGTCTATCAGGACTTTAAAAACAAAGAACTTTGAATGTTCGATTCTTGGTGGCACCACTTTTAAGAAAAGAAAGACGATGTAAATCTCTGAATTTCAAAGAAGTTCGGGGATTTTTCTTTTCCAAGAATAGGCAAAATAGTGGGATAAAGGGGGGATCAACGTAAGAATCTGAGGGCTTTCGTTTTTATGCATATAATTTAGCGAGTCTGTACAAGAAAAATGCTTTATCTCTTACTCCTCTGAACTGTGCCCTGAACGCTTTGATTTTAGCATTAAATGACTCTGCTGCTGCATTGGTAGCCCTTCTTTCAAAGAAGTTTATTATATTCATATAGTACGTTTGTATCGAGCGCGCTACCCTTCCAAAGGTGAGAAACCCCGCTTTGTCTACTTCATCATACCACCTTGCAAGCCTTGTCAAAGCTATATCTTTAAACTTACACTGATGATAGATTGATCCTAACCGCATGGCCATATAATATCCTTTCTTTATATCGGGATATTCTTTAAATAGAATCTCGGCCCGTATCCTTTGAGACTGAGTCCATAGAGATTCTTTTTTGTAAAGCAGATAAATACTCCTTGCCAGCAACTGTTTTCTTGTATCTCCATTGGCGAAAACGGGCGCATGATACATCTTTCCGCAGGCCTTGGCGTAAGCTATCTGTATGGACTCTTCGTCCAAAGCCTCCCAGCGAGCTTTCACCCGCATCTCCTGAACCGCTTCATACGCTAATTTCTGTACATGGAAACGATCCGTAACCCGTTTGGCAGCAGGGAAGCAAGTCCGGGCAATCTGTTCCATATTGGGAGCCATATCCAATGTTATCTCACGCACCTGGTAGCGGCGACGACGCGAAAGTTTAAGCAGGACAGAGGTAACCGTGCAAACATCCGTACCTTTAATGATACCAATAATACTGCCTTTACCACCGTGAGTCTCTTTATTAATCAACACAGTATAGAGTTCTCCACGGGAAAGAGCCACTTCGTCAATGCAGACGTAGGCACCAATGTTCTTCTCAAACAGGAGCCAGTTCTCTGCGTGAGCAAGCTGATCCCAGTGTAGGTAATTACTTAAATGGTTGCGGTATTGACGTTCCAACAAATCCCCGTCAACGCCATATAAAGTACCCAATAACTTGCAACTGATCGGATAATTATCAATATAGTTCTTTTAAAAAAGACGCAAAGTCTTGCGTCAAACGAGTACCCTCAGCCACCATACGCCAATTGCGGGAAATATACTCATTGCTGCTTTTCAAAATCCAACGGCGACGACGGAGGTTCAAAAAGACTTTCTTGCCACGAAGAGGAAAGTCTTGAACAACAACAGGCTCATAAGACCCTTTACTCTCTGTTTCTTGACCAGCATACTTCTCGGGGAGCTCTTTCCTTCACATCAACAAGATCAAAGTAATCCAAAGTTCCTTCTGGAAGAAAAAGGTGATAACCATTTAACTTCATAAGCAATTAATTTGGAGACAAAGATAACAATTTATATATTTAACCCTCAGGGTTATTCATTGATCCTGAAGGGACTCAGTCAGAAAAGCGTCTTCCAACAGTAACATTCCCCTAAATCCCAGAAATCAGCTATCATATCGAATGCTCCGATAGATACAGATCTAATTTCGTTGGGCATATCAGATATTTTCACACTGTTCCTGTTCTCGAGTATCATAGGCAGCAAAAGTCCTATTAAATGTTTCAAATATCAAATCAAAACTTGTATTGCCCAAAGATCTTATTTTCATGTCCGCTTTATACGAATTACAAAATAAAACTTTAATAACGGATTATTGCTTTTCAAGACAGATATTAACTGCATTCATACCTTTCGTACCACGCTCAAGATCAAATGTCACAATGTTGTTTTCTACAATATTGCCAACAACATTATTTACATGGAAGAAATACTTTTCAACACCGTTAAGATCTTTAATAAAGCCAAATCCCCTAGCCTCATTAAAAAATTCAACCCTTCCTCTTAAGATAGCCGGTTCTTCCTCTTCCTTTTTGGGAGTTGCAATGATTATTTCATCGGGATTTATTTCCTCTTTTTTAATATCTTCCGTTGGAGGAGTGGAAGTTATCATTCCGTTCTCATCTACATAAGCAATCATATCTTCAAAGCTATTCGCTTTTCCCGACAATTTTTTGCTTTCTTTCTTCTTTAATTTTTCCTCTCGTTTAGCGAGTCTTTTCTTTTCATTTTCACGTTTACCTACTGTCATGGATTTTGCCATAGAAATCATATTTAATTTATACTTATTTTTAATGAATAATGTAAGAGGCTAATTTCAAAAAGTGAAATTAGCCTTATTGAGTTTCTTACCGGTCAACTTCTGAATATCATTAACCAGTTTACGTTCTTCCTGCGAACAGAATGTAAGTGCTGTCCCTGTATTTCCTGCTCTTCCTGTACGACCGATACGATGTACATACGTCTCGGGAACATCCGGGAGATCATAATTAATAACCATAGGCAACTCACTTATATCGATTCCTCTGGAAGCAATATCAGTAGCAACCATAACCCGGGTTTTCCCCGACTTAAAATTACCCAATGCGGACTGTCTTGCCGCCTGACTCTTATTTCCGTGTATAGCCTGACTACCGATCCCAGCCTTACCTAATATCTTAACAATCTTATCGGCATTATGCTTCGTACGCGAGAAGATAAGTACCGATTGGTCTTCTGCTTTTTGCAAAATTGAAATTAATAATTGACTTTTCTCTTTCTTCTCTACGAAGTACACAACCTGATTGATAGAGTCCACAGTAGACGATTTCGGTGTTATGTAAATCTTCACCGGATTCTTCAACAGAGATTTGGTTAAAGTAACAATGGTGTCAGGCATTGTTGCCGAGAAGAACAAGGTTTGCTTTTCTTTCGGAAGTTTCGGCAATATTCGCTTAATATCATGGATAAATCCCATGTCAAGCATACGGTCAGCCTCATCCAATACAAAATACTGAATAGTATCCAGATGTATATGTCCCTGATTCATCAAATCAAGTAGACGTCCCGGAGTAGCTACCAGAATATCAATTCCCTTGCGTAACATATCAACCTGCGGACGTTGATTTACACCACCGAAGATCACTCCGTGGCGAACACGGGTATATTTTGAATAATCGTCAATGCATTCACTGATTTGCAGGGCAAGTTCACGGGTAGGTGTCAATATCAAGGCTTTGATACCCTGACGCTTGACAGATTCCTTGCTCACGACTTGCAAATGTTGTATGATAGGAATGGCAAATGAAGCCGTCTTTCCTGTACCAGTCTGCGCACAACCTAATATATCTCTTTTTGCCAATGCGGCAGGAATCGCTTTTTCTTGAATTGGGGTCGGTACTGTATATCCTTTTTCTTTGATTGCTTTTAAAATCGGCTCGGTTATATTTAATTCTTTAAATGTCATAAATGTTGTTTTTGCTATATCTGAAAGTAAACCGTCAGAAACATATCTTATATAAATGTTCACGACGAAGTCAATATTGATATAGACTTGTGATTATACTTATTAAACTTTGCTCTTTTTTCCAGAGGCTTGCTTGTATTACAAAAAAGTCTAATAAATCTATTTTCAGAATGGAAAGTGCAGAACTAGAAATTTCCGATATTGCACACAAAAGAGGCAGAATTAGCAGAACTTAAATGTAAAATGATTTTTCGAATTCTCTGTAAAAGGGATTTCACGATGAATCATGAAACGGAAATAATTTATATATAAAAGCAGAAGACAGAATCTTCTGCTTTTATCCGGGTATTAATATCTTCTGGAGTTATTATAACCACCACGACCACCACCGTGAGACGGTCTTTCAGTGCGAGGGCGTGCAACGCTTACTGAAATAACCTTCTGGTCATATTCAACGCCATTCAATTCGTCAATTGCTTTTTGTCCTTCTGTATCATTCGGCATTTCTACGAAAGCAAATCCTCTGGATCTACCAGATTCTCTATCAAAAATAACCTTAGCAGAAGATACTTCTCCAAACTCTGCAAATAAATTTGTTAAGTCAGCATCATTTGTGCCATAACTTAAACCTGAAATGTAAATGTTCATCTAAAAATTTTATTAAAATAAATACTATTTTGGAGTGAGGAGGATAATTACAGAAGAGGACTACTTGCTAATAATATATTAAAAAGAAGAACTACACAATAATAATTCGTAACTCAAACTCTGGGAACAAAGATAATGTAATAAATCAGAAAAATACGTTTATATTCATTCTTTTTCGGAAGAAAGACGATAATTATCATTTATTAGCACACCATTCACCCTAAATCGGTGAAATACACAATTTCGTCTCTCATTCTTGATATTCTCTCGCAATATATCTACTTTTGTCTTTGTATAACTTATTAAGGGGCACCTCATGAATGTCAGAATAGAACAAAGTTGGAAACAGCAATTACAAGAAGAATTTGATAAACCATACTTCGAAAAGTTGGTTACATTCGTCAAAGATGAATATAAACGGGCACACGTCCTCCCTCTCGGACATCAGATTTTTCATATATTCAATTCCTGTCCCTTCGAAAAAGTAAAAGTAGTTATCCTTGGACAAGACCCTTATCCCAATCCCGGACAATATTACGGAGTCTGTTTTTCTGTACCTGAGGGAGTAGCTATCCCCGGTTCACTAAACAACATATTCAAAGAGATACATCAAGACCTGGGAAAACCAATTCCTGCTTCCGGTAACCTGGATCGCTGGGTTGCCCAAGGCGTATTCCCGCTAAACTCTGTTCTTACCGTACGAGCGCACGAAACCGGTTCTCATCGAAATATGGGCTGGGAAATCTTCACAGACGCAGTTATCAGGAAACTTAGTGAAAAGCGAGAGAATCTGATATTTATGCTTTGGGGAAATTATGCGAAAGAGAAACTATCTTTGATAGATACTAGCAAACATCTGGTACTGACCAGCGTTCATCCTTCTCCCCGTTCTGCCGAATATGGTTTCTTCGGTTGCAAACACTTCAGCAAAGCCAATGCTTTTTTGCGTAGTAAGGGAATAGAAGAAATTGATTGGTAAATAAATATCTTCTCAAAATATACTATCAACGTTCAAAACATTCACCATGAATAAATCAAACGATATTACCCGGGAAGAATGTGGGCCAAACAATGCCTTTTTGCTACTGACATTGATTACACCATGTTGAAACGGGATCAATCTGCCCTCAAACAGCGGAACGACTATTCCAACATTTACAGTTTCCGTATACTCAATGCCAGGCAACAATATATACGTGTCACCAGCCGACATCAAGTTTTGAAGCAAGACCATAACGGCAAAGCATGGCTCGTAATAGGTAACCGTGAATATGTATTCAAGGCTTCTTCCAAACTTACATATTTTCCTACCGTTGTAAAATTAAACACCATAAGAACAATAAAGATATGACGATTCCATACTAAACTCGAAATATTTTTATTACATTCACAGCATGAAATGCAGAATTATACTCGAACTATTAGCAATTCTCTTTTTTACAGGATGTTATAACAGAGAACAGATTTCCCGGCTTGACGAGGCGGAAGCACTGATACAAAATAAGCCGGATAGTGCCTTAACAATATTACAACAACTCAAATCGGAAGGTAGCCAGGCTGAACAGGCCAAGTATGCGTTGCTTTATTCAGAGGCTTTAGACAAGAATCATATCAAAGCAACAAATGATTCGCTGATTCGTCGGGCTTGGGAGTATTACAAACATCATCCCAAAGATTTACGCCGTCAATGCAAAACCCTCTATTATTGGGGAAAAGTCAAACTGCGTGCAGGAGACAAGCCGGGAGCGTTACGCCTTTATCTGAAAGTTGAAGAGAAACTGAAAGATACCAATGAGCCTTATTATGCGGGGCTTTTATACAGTCAAATCGGTGAAGTGTATTATGACCAGATGAACTATAGCCGGGCTTATCATTATTTTCGTGAAGCTCGCAATAACTTCCGGCAGTCTGATAACACTCGCGAAGAAACAGAAGCAACTCTCGATATGGCAGCCGCAACTTTCAATTCGAAAGATATGGAGAAAGCCATGCGGCTCTATTCTGCCGCACTCGATTTGGCCGATGAACACAAGTTCGATAAGTTAGCCAAAGCCAGTCTCACCAATCTTGCTTCTCTCTATGTAGTGTCAGGCAAGAAACAAATTCCTCATGACCTGCTGCAACGTATCGAACTTTCTGCCCGGCAAGATACGCTCTACGGATATCATACATTAGTAGATGCGAATCTACTGAAAAACCGTATAGACAGCGCACGCTACTATCTGGCACTTGCAGAAGCACATTCTACCGATATTCGTGACATCGCAGACCTGCAATACACCGCTTATCGGATTGAAGCGCAGGCCAGAAACTTCGAGAAAGCAACTGAGAAGATACATCATTATATCTATCTGACTGACTCTCTGACACGCTCGAATATGCAATTCTCCGCCGGTATGGTGGAACGTGACTATTTCAAGGAACGCTCCAACTTTGCCGAATACCGGATGAAGAACCGTACTATCTGGGAGATTGCCGTAGCAACCGTAATTTTTCTGATATTAGGGGTAGCATACTACATCATCCGTCAACGTCTGCGCCTGCAACGTGAACGTACCGACCACTACCTGCTATTGGCGGAAGAAGCCAACTTCCAATACAAAACCCTGACGGAACACATGGAAGGACAGCGCAATGCGGAAAGCCATTTAAAAGGTTTGATAGCTTCACGCTTTGACATCATTGACAAACTGGGAAAGACTTACTATGAACGTGAGAATACTGCATCACAACAGGCTGCCATGTTCCACGAAGTGAAACAGATTATCACCGATTTTGCGGAAAACAATGAAATGCTGCAAGAGCTGGAACTTATCGTAAATACCTGCCATGATAATGCTATGGAGAAGCTGCGGAATGATTTTCCGTCAATGAAAGAAGCTGACATACGGCTGCTTTGTTATATTTTTGTAGGTTTCTCTCCACAAGTAATCAGTTTGTTTATGAAAGATATGGTAGCTAATGTATATGCTCGCAAGTCACGGCTCAAATCACGTATCAAATCGGCAGAAACAGCCAATAAGGAGTTGTTTTTAGCACTTTTCGGATAGGTGTTAGACCTGTGTTAGAAATCTCAGAATACATCTTTTACAACTCATTGAATATCAGCATATTTTAAATTAGAGTGTTAGATTTGAAAGATTGCATCATAACCCATATTTGATGCAATCTTACTACTTTTGTATTCGAAAAATTAGAAAAAAAGAAAAGATTATGAAGAAGATTGTTATTCTATTAAGCGTCATGCTTTTCATGGTAGCATGCGAAAAAGGAAACGAAGAAATGAAAGAGGCAAAAGTAGTGGTAGCCGTTTATGATGAGAATGGAAAAATTGCAACGGGAGTTCCCGTAAAAATGTATAATGAAAAGGATTATAAGATTTTTGAAAAAGATAATTTAACCTTGCCAACTGCAATCGCCCAGACAAATGAAAGTGGTATAGCAACCTTTGTACTGCCACGAGAGGAATGGTTCGCAACGCAGTCGCAACGGTTCCTGACATTCGTGGTACAAGAAGGGGGTGGCCCTGACAACTACCAGATATGGTCTTCCGGCAAAACCGTAGAAGCCGGAAAAGTCGTAAAGGTAGACATACGTTTAACCCAATTCCCTAACTAAACTTTTATCATATGAAACAAACTAGACCTTATATAATTACAGCACTTTGCCTGCAAATGGTTCTGGGAGCAATATTACTAAGTTGCAGCACCGAAAATGACGAATATAAGAAAGATTCACCTTCGGCAGAAAATCCTGCTGAACCCGTAGGAGCTTTACTAGAGGATTTCTCCATAGAACAATTACC
This sequence comes from Bacteroides caccae, assembly GCF_002222615.2. NCBI lineage: Bacteria > Pseudomonadati > Bacteroidota > Bacteroidia > Bacteroidales > Bacteroidaceae > Bacteroides > Bacteroides caccae. The sequence continues at coordinate 4,294,693 of NZ_CP022412.2, forward strand.
TGCAAAAACGATTTATGCATTAGGAGAGAATATAGACTTAACCGGCCTTAACGTGACAGGCAAGTATGATGACGGGAAACAACGACCTGTGAAGGTTACCCCGGAACAGATCAGTGGTTTCTCATCATCTGCCCCTGTTGATAAACAGGAAGTAACCATAACGATAGAGGGTAAACAGAAAAGTTTCTCCGTGCAGATTTCTCCTGTCCGTGTAGAAAATGGAGTATTGACGGAAGTATTAAAAGGGCATAATGAAATCATACTTCCCAATAGTGTGAAGTCAATTCCAAAAGCTGCTTTCAGAGGTAGTCAAATAAACAAGGTGGTGCTCAACGAAGGGCTGCAATCTATCGGAGATATGGCTTTCTTCAATTCAACCGTTCAGGAAGTTGTATTCCCGACGACTCTGGAACAACTTGAGGAAAATATTTTCTACTATTGCCGGAACTTGAAAAAAGCAGATCTAAGCCGGACGAAACTCACCAAACTTCCTGCCAGCACTTTTGTATATGCGGGCGTTGAAGAGGTGCTGCTGCCTGCGACCCTGAAAGAAATCGGAGCACAGGCATTCCTTAAGACGTCTCAATTGAAAACGATTGAGATTCCGGAGAATGTAAGAACAATCGGGTTGGAAGCATTCCGGGAAAGTGGCATTACCACTGTGAAATTACCGAATGGTGTTACAACCATAGCGCAAAGAGCCTTTTATTACTGCCCGGAATTGACGGAAGTGACCACCTACGGAACTGTTATCAATGAAAATCCCGAAGCGATGATTCACCCCTATTGCCTTGAAGGATGTCCGAAATTAACTCGCTTCGATATTTCTAAAAGTATTCGGATTTTGGGACAAGGACTATTGGGTGGTAATAGAAAAGTGACTCAATTAACCATTCCGGCAAACGTCACACAGATTAATTTTTCAGCTTTCAATAATACAGGTATTAAGGAAGTAATGGTAGAAGGGATAACACCTCCACAGGTATTTGAAAAAGTATGGTACGGATTTCCGGACGATATCACAGTCATTCGTGTTCCTGCCGAATCTGTGGAGAAATACAAGAATGCAAATGGTTGGAAGGATTTCACAAACAAAATAACAGCATTTTAATAATTCTCTGATTTTTCGATTATAACCGGAAAAAGTTGGTTTTATGTCAACTTTTCCGGTTATAATCGAAAATTTCATTTTATCAGGTCATGTATTAAATCTCCCCATTCACCCCTAAGCCGAACAAGGCGAAATCGCCCAGGCAAGGGTCATCCGGGAAAACCTCAGCCAATGCTGCCGTTATCTGACGGGCATTTTTCAAAGAGAAGGTTTCTGTATCCGTCAACTTGAAATAATGGGCTACCCGGCAGACGTGTGTATCCAAAGGAACAATCAGTTCTTTGCGGTCAAAGCTCTTCCAAATTCCAAAATCAACTGCCGAATCCCGGCGAATCATCCAACGCAAAAACATATTGAGTTTCTTTTGAGGACTTTTAGCGGATACTTCAAGGAATGAGCACAACTTTTCCATAGGTATTCCTGAGTACGCATTCAAAGTTTCTTCCAAGCTTTCAAACTGTGTATAGGCTGCATATAATCGCCGGAAGTATCCATAAAAGTCGGCATATGACAGCATACGATAAAAGCTATTGGTTACTCCCGAAGGGAAATCGACCTCCCACTGGCGGGACAGCACATACTGATAAGGCGAATCTCCCATCAGCCTGTGCAGTTCGTCTGCTTTCTTCAATATCTGTTTGCGATTGCCGAAACTCATAATCGCGGTTAGCAAGCCACTGATTTCAATATCCTGTTTCAGCGTATAGCGATGAGGGAATTGTACCGGGTCGCTTGTAATAAAGTCTGCGCAATGGTAAATCTCCGCACACATCAAAAGTTTATTCTTTATATCTTCAGTCATTTTGAGAATGTATCTAGTATTGAAAGTGCAAACAGAACTATCAATGAAAGTCCCACGGCATAACCCAATTTAAGAACTTTACGGCAGACGGAAAGTTGCCTGCCGGATAGCTGAATAGCCTTATTAAAAAAGTATGCTATTCGTTGAGTGCAGCTATATACAGAGTTTCATAAATAGATGAATATCGTTGGTTTATCAATCAATTACAATTACGCTACAAAGATAGCAAATCTTACTTCATATCCCAATGTGGTACGGTATTGGCAGATTATTTATAGTAAGGAAATACTTTAAAGGTATTAATTACAAGATTAATAAATTGATTTATAAAGATATACCCTATTCCAAAGCAAAAGAATGATGCTATCCAATCATTCCCTTTTGAAAAAAGGCATATCATTTTGAAAAGAGTAACAATCGATAAATAATCAGACAACGATGAAAGTTTGCAAATTTGAAAAAATTAAAGATGAAGATGATATCAAGCAAGTTATCAACTGTATCCGGCAGGAACACCCTTATGTGGCCGTACTTCCTGTATTGACACAGTTGCAAGAATGGATGCAGGCTATCTCCGCCAGTTGGTTCCACGAAGAAGACGAAGCTTCTCATACCACAGTTAATGCTATCGAAGAATATTGTTATAGCCTGACCAATCATCTCATCACAGAACCGCAATTGAATCAGGATATGAAAATCCGTATCCGAGAGTGCATAAAGAAGATACATGCATTGGTAGAGGACAAAGCTGATTTACTGATTGATAAAACAATAAAAGCTGAAATATACGGACTGTCCAGTGATTTATTCACTTACAGCTTGCGCCAACAGGGATTTCATGCCCAAACGCTGGATACCGGTAAATTTATGCAAATCAACCTGGAAAGAAAACCGGATATCCCCTATATCCAGGAAACTGTCCGTCAATATATTGACGAAAACCAAGATTTCGACATTTTTGTCGCCCCGCTCTCTATCTGTAAGAATGTATATGGTGAAATAGACTTCATGAGCGAAAGGCGTAACGACTACTACGCAACAGTACTCGCTACCATTTTTCAAGCGGACGAAATAGTCTTATCCACCCAAATCAATCATATCTATGCAAACCGGAACTGCCGGAGAGAGCAGCACTCACTGACCTATACGGAAGCCGAACAACTGATTAACAGCGGAGTTTACCTGCTCTACACAGACTGCATCACCCTTGCGGCACGCTCCAATATGGCTATCCGCCTGACAGATATCCACGACCTGACAACCGAACGGCTCTATATCTCCTCTCATGACACAGGAGGCAGTGTCAAAGCAATACTTTCACAGGACTCGGCCACCTTTGTACGCTTTACGTCATTAAACGTATTGCCCGGCTATCTGCTAATGGGGAAACTACTGGAAGTCATCAACAAATATCAAATAAACGTCGTTTCAATGGCCTCATCCAACGTATCTATCTCCATGATGCTGACAGCCAGCAGTGATACCCTGCGAATAGTCCAAAGGGAACTGCATAAGTATGCCGAAATGGTCATAGACGAAAATATGTCCGTGATACACATCATCGGCTCACTTCACTGGAAACGCACCCAGGTAGAAAGCCACATCATGGACACTATCAAGGACATTCCCGTATCTCTCATTTCTTATGGGGGAAGCGACCACTGCTTCACGTTATCTGTGCACACCACAGATAAAAACAAGCTTATCAACTCACTGTCCAGACAATTCTTCGGCAACCAGTGCGCAGCCTGACCCGAAAAAAATACCGGGGAGCAGATTTATCCACTCCCCGGCATTTTTTCTTTTCACTTTTATCCATACGTATTGACATTTTATTACCAACAAGCTAATAAAACTTCAATGACGTTCATTTACAAAATCCATACTATCCAAAACTGAAAGGAAAGGCGCTTTCATCGGATAAAGCAATCAATCCATTTTTTCGTTGAATACAAATTTTGTTCTCTCTTGCCAGCCAACCAGCAGCCAATGCTGTACTCTCTACGCTAAGGTTTAATCTTCTCGCCAATTCTGGTATTGAAATTTCACCAATTTCCTTTAGGGCACACCAGACCTTTCCGGCGTTCGTCCCTACTATTCTTTTATCCATGGCTATTATTTATTTAATAATTTGGTTACAATATAGCGATTTTAGTAATAGATTATAACCAAAAGAGCGTTTTTTATTTCAGGTTTTGACATTATTTAAAACATTAAAATCCATATCACCGCAAACGGTTAAAAATATGGTCATTTTATATACATTTATACCATACTTAAATACACGAAATATTAAAATAAATTATCAAACGAAGAAATAGAAAAGCATCGTCAACAAATAGATATTCTACAAATAAGCAATATCGGACAAGTCTGTTCCCTTTTTTACCAGTACCTTTGCATAGTGAAATAACAATCAAACTATGCAACAGAAGAAAACAACGAAAGAAGAGTATCAAAAGTGCGTAAATGTCGTAGTGGAATATATCAATCAGCATTTAGGAGAAGAGATTGATTTAAAATCGCTGGCCAAGGTTTCTAATTTCTCTCCTTTTTACTTTCACCGGATAATGAAAGCATTTCTCGGTGAACCGATTGGTACGTTTATTGTCCGGACGCGGACAGAAGCTGCCGCACGCCTGCTCCGTTACTCGGATATCCCGATTGCCGATATAGCCTATCGCATCGGATATTCGTCCCCCTCTTCATTGTCGAAAGTATTCAGGCAGTTTTATGGGATTTCACCTTTAGAGTATCGAAACAATAAAAACTTTGTAATTATGAAACCAGCGATTATCAGACCGGAATTGGAACTGAAAAGTGAGATTAAAAATGTACCTGCAAGAAATGTGATTTATATCCGCCTGTCCGGCGACTACAAACTGAATGATTATGGCGGCACCTGGGGACGGTTGTGGCAGTTTGTCAAAGAACAAAACCTGCCAATAGGGGATTTCAACCCGCTTTGCATCTATCACGACGACCCCAAAGTGACACCTGCCGAGAAGTTGCGTACAGATGTATGCATGGTAATGCCTGTTCAGGTAGCGCCTAAAGGCGACGTAGGATTCAAGACGCTTCCTGCCGGACGTTATGCCATTTTCCTTTATAAAGGGTCGTATGACAATCTGCAAGCAGTGTATGATACTATTTACGGAAAATATCTGCCTGAAATGGAATGTACGTTGCGCGACGAAGCCAGTGCCGAACGTTATCTGAACGACCCGTGCAAAACGGCTCCCGAAGAGTTGCTGACGGAGATTTATATTCCCGTGGAATAAAATGAAGTAAGAAGAATAAAATGCAGGTGTGCCGTTTCGTCTTGGCACACCTGCATTAACCTACTCATTCCATTCCCGATGAATGAGAATTACGACATACAGATAATCTTCCTCTCCTCGGAAACAGGAGTGATAATTTGAATGTATTGTAAAAATGGGACATTCTTTTATTTAAAGAAAACCATTTGCGCGATTGAAGGCATAGTTTCGTCCAACATGCTTTCGCCGGTGAAGTTCCAAGAAACCCGGTTATCATAAGAATCGAGCGCAAGCCAATTGAAAGAAGCGGCACTGAAATAACCAACTCCGCAGAAAAGCACCCAGGCCGTTTTTCTATCTGTCGGTTCGCCCACCTCACATCGTATGCGGAATATCCAGTGATCCCTCGCATACAGAGACGGATTCAGTTCGAGTCCCGTCTGCACCAGATTCCCCGAATAAATTTCTCTTGAAGACATTTCCTCTGATGAAATATCCAGTAAGGAAACGACCAGATTATCCGACAGAGTTGTGAAACCGGCACTTTTCAGTTCTATAGGTGAATCATCATTAATCCGGTCTACGAATATCTGGCTACTTGTACACATCACTACATAGTCCACCGTATGAGAAGAAATAGCTTGCGAAATTTTTTCATTCAGCCGGAACAGACTTTTTTCGTACCTCGATGCACTTAGGGAATTCACTGCGTTCAGTTCTTCAAGGTCGGAATTCGTGATGTAAGACAGAACGGTGCTTTTCTTGTTCGGATTAATGTAATACTTCTGAACCGGTTCGCTGATATCTACGAATTTATTCAGGACATGAACATCGGACTCGTAAGAATTACCCGCCTCGGCAGGAGTGTCAATAACAAAGCTGTCGCTACATCCACACAACAGGACGAGAAAAAGTAAAAAGCCTAGTTTAGTTAATTGCAGATTCTTCATAACATACAGGATTTGGTTATCTTTTCCTATTTCATAAAATAGTTTAGTCTTATGGCAGCAAAGTTATGGGAAAGAAAATAAAAAAGTCTTGAACGAATTCAAGACTGCAGCTGATTTATATAGGATATAAATATTATTAACAATAATTCCCACTATCGTGCCAATGGTGGCAGGATAGCAGGAAACTTTTTCTTTAGATAACGGAAAGTCCGTATTCGTAGGCATCGGACATTGCATTGTAATCTGCGTCCGAGTAAGCGCCTTTGTCCCTGGCTTTCTGCATATCCTTCATAAAGGATTCTACGGAAGAGAGAAAACTCTGATAGTTTTTCAATTCTTCGTCATAGCCGGTAACGGCAGGAAGTTTCTTTGCGGCTTCCAGTTCCTTTTTCAATTCTGCCATTTTCACGTCAATCCGCATACCGTCCATTACGTGTTTACGGGAGTAGAGGTTCATGATGCTTTGTACGGTGCCCGACATTTTACGCATAGCCATTATCTGGTCTTTCAACGGCTCGTCGGCGAGAAGTTCCTTTTCCGCCTGTTCAGTCAGAGGGCTTAATATATCGAAAATCACTTGTTTATATTCGGACATCGCTACACTCAACTGATAGTTCTCTTCCAAAAGTTTAGTGGTTTCCGCCTTTTTGTTATCCTTCCGGTAAGACAGGAATTTATCAAAGTTAGCGTAGAACCGTGCTCTCGAAGTAAATAATCCCCTGTAATTCTGTATCAGATTCTGACGGACTTCATCGTTGAAGTAGACACCCGGATTCATTAGTTCCGCAGTATCCCTGACCGAGACTTCCGGTGGCGCAATCGGAGCTACTTCGGGCACTTTCCCTGTCTGCTCCATATATCCCAATACCGCATTTATATCTTTTGCATTAGCTACATGCCTCAAAACAATGAGTGATGTATGATAATAGTTTATCACTTTACTGGCGTCGTCCAACTCTTCAGGAGTAGCCGAGGACGCAACCTGCTTCTTGTTCCCTCCCGAACAAGAAGCCAGCAAGAAAGCACCAACAAGTGCCCCTAACAATAAGATTCTTTTCTTCATAATGTTCAGTTTATTAAGTCTTTCGTACTATAACAATAAAAATCGTTTTTTGTTATAACCAAACAATACATATCGGATAAGTTAAAAAAGAACAGGAAAGTCCCAGATATTATCGACAATGATTAAGGAATAAACAATCAAAAAGGTATAAAAACAAAAAATGGCTACTCATCGCGAGCAACCAATCTTTTGTTAACCTTAAATCTAATACTTATGAAAAAAACACAGTACAAAGGTACTAACTTCCACATAAATAGCAAATTTCAGCTCCCAAACAAGCAATAATATAACACGGTTTAATACTCGCCGAATCGCATTAACATTTCAGACTTTACACGTTAACATTTAACATATTCATTCACAATCTGGGAAACGAAAAGCCTGAAGAATAACCAACACTCATTATTTTCAATGTTCGCTCAAATTTAAGGGCATAAAAAAAGGCTATCTATCCCAGACAGCCAATCTTTTGTTAACCTTAAATCTAATACTATGAAAAACACAGTACAAAGATACGGACTTTCGGCTTATCTCCAAATTTATCGGGCAAAATGGGGTATCTTATAACATGGTTTAATAGAATCGGAATCCGATTAACATATAAACAGAACAACGTTAACATTTAACAGTTTTCTTAAATATATAGGAGCGAAAAACTAAGAGAGATGCAAAAGTTTTCAAACTGGTTATCGAATCTTATTAAAGAGAGTTTAAGGTAAGTAACAAATCCTCCACCCGCTTGTTTAGGATAGAAGGTAACCATCAAATTCTCATTATATGAATAGATTCGAAAATAAGGCAGTCATCATCACCGGTGCTGCCGGCGGCATTGGCGAAGCAACCACACGCCGCATTGTTTCTGAAGGCGGTAAAGTAGTCATTGCCGACCACTCCAAAGAAAAAGCGGAGCAACTTGCTGCCGAACTCACTCAATCGGGGGCTGACGTACGTCCCATTTATTTCTCCGCTACCGAACTGCAAAGCTGCAAAGAGCTGATTGACTTTGCAATGAAAGAGTACGGACAAGTGGACATATTGATTAACAACGTAGGCGGAACCGACCCAAAACGTGACTTGGGTATTGAGAAACTGGATATTAACTACTTCGATGAAGTATTTCATCTGAACCTCTGCTGCACCATGTATCTCTCCCAACAAGTGATTCCTATCATGGTGGCGCACGGCGGCGGAAATATCGTAAACGTGGCATCTATCAGCGGAATGACTGCCGACGCCAACGGAACTTTATACGGAGCCAGCAAAGCAGGTGTCATCAACCTGACTAAATATATCGCCACCCAACTGGGCAAGAAGAATATCCGTTGCAACGCCGTAGCACCCGGACTGATACTGACTCCCGCCGCTCTGGATAATCTGAATGAGGACGTCCGCAACATCTTTTTGGGACAATGCGCCACGCCTTATTTGGGTGAACCGGAAGATGTGGCAGCTACCATTGCCTTTCTCGCCTCGAATGACGCCCGGTATATCACCGGACAAACAATCGTCGTAGACGGCGGACTGACCACCCATAATCCAACCGTGGAATTATCATAAAACAATATCGAACGGTACATCGCACGCCTCAAGTAGTTAAGTACAAACGGACAGCCTGCCCCGTCTATGCAGCAGAGATGATTTTAACTTCCGGTGATAAGGTATTTGCAGCTAAGTCAATCGGATATAGCAGCCCGGAGGGAAGCTACGGAAATATAACAGAGGACACTTCTTTACCCACAACTGCACTACATATCATTAAAAACATAATGATATATATCCAATAACAGGATTACATATATCATCAAAATTAAACTTTGCTGTGCCACACTTCTACCACCCCGTTGGCACAGTCGTGCCATGCCTATGTCACAGTTGTGACAGCACGTTGGCACTGTTGTGACAATGGGGTGGCACAAGCATAGCGTTTGACGGTATCCGAACAGCATATATTAATCTACATTATACTCATTATGAAAAAGCCAACATTCATCTTTATTCTGTTATCCTTCATCACAATGTATACCAACAGACAGATAACAAATATCATTAAAAGAAAGAAATATCGACAATCAAACAATAGTTTCGTTCAACAAATACTAACTTTACAACGTTTTTAATATAAAGAACGGACAGCATGATTGTTAGAACGCTACTGGATACAGATCTCTATAAGTTTACCACATCGTACGCTTATATCAAACTATTTCCCTATGCAATGGGGAAATTCAGCTTCCATGATAGAAATGAGACTGAATATACTGAAGAATTTCTGGAAAGACTTAAAAATGAAATTGATAAGCTAAGCCGATTGAGACTTACAGAAGAAGAACTGGAATACATGACACGAAATTGCCGGTTCCTTCCGAGAGTTTATTGGGAATGGCTGTCATCTTTCCGCTTTCATCCGGATAAAATCAAGATACATTTGGACGAAGCACATCATCTTCACATCGAAGTCAGTGATTTCCTCTATAAAGCTACCCTGTATGAAGTACCTTTACTTGCCATTGTATCCGAAATAAAGAACCAGTTCTTCGGCAATGTAGCCGATATGGACGAAATCTTATGCAAATTATCGGAGAAAGTGGAACTGTCCAATCAACATCGGTTACGTTTCTCGGAGTTCGGTACGCGGCGGAGATTTTCTGTCCATGTACAGGAAACGGTTATCAGAAAATTAAAAGAAACGGCGCAGTATTGCACAGGCACTTCCAACTGCTATTTTGCAATGAAGTACGACATGAAAATGATGGGTACTCACCCGCATGAGTGGTTCATGTTTCATGGAGCGCAATTCGGATATAAACACGCCAACTACATGGCACTCGAAAACTGGGTGAATGTTTATGACGGTGATTTGGGCATTGCCTTATCCGATACTTATACTTCCGGTATCTTCCTCAGCAATCTCAGCCGCAAACAGGCGAAACTGTTTGACGGTGTCCGCTGCGATTCCGGCAACGAATTCAGGTTTATAGACAGTCTGATATCCCGTTACAAAGAACTGGGAATTGACGCGACTACCAAGACTATCGTTTTCAGCAATGCCCTTGATTTCACAAAAGCACTGGAGATTCAGGAATATTGCAGGAACAAAATCCGCTGTTCCTTCGGCATCGGGACAAATCTCACCAATGATACCGGATTCGAACCTTCAAACATCGTTATGAAACTGACACAATGCAAGATGAACGTCAATCAGGAATGGCGGGAATGTATCAAGCTATCCGACGACGAAGGTAAACATACCGGTAGTCCGGAAGAAGTACAGGCATGTCTGTATGAATTGAGACTGAATTAGCTTATTTCCCTGCTATCGCTTTATCAAAACGGCTATCCATACAAGCACTGATATCCGTTGTGACAAACTTTCCTTCATAAAACAAGCTGAATATCGTAGCCGGAGTAGGTGCAGCCTGTACCTGCTCCATTGTCTCCAGTTTTATAATCGTCAAAGGAAGATTTCTTTTGGCAGCGGTTTCCTTTAAAGAACTCATCACATGAAATTCTGCAAACGGACAACGGTTGGAGAAATAAACAGTGATACCCTTTTTATCAGGGCACTCTCCTGTTCGTGCAGATTCATTAAACGTCGGATTCGGAGCATCAACATTCAATTTCTTCACTAACAGACTAAATCCAGTCGGAAGCTGTTCGCAAGCAACAAATCCTTGTCTCAACAGCCATTTGGTATCACTCATAAAATGAAACTTCTTTGTTCCTACCACAGTCACCAAACCGTCCTTGCCTTGCTGCAAGGCATCATCTATCGCAGTTTGGAGCAGAGCTTTCGCATACCCTTTTCCTTTATATTGCCCGGCTACCCAAAAGCAGTTTATCAACAGATAATTATCAGCCTTCACAGGAACCCATCCGTTTTCGGCCGGACCATATTCGATAAATACTTTCGCACGCTCATTCAAACGACGAAAAACATACCCGTTTTCAAATCGCCTCTTCAGCCATTCCTTTTTCAGGTTATAACTTTCCAGACATTTCTTATCCGAGAAAGCGCAGCAGATATGTTCTTTTTCTATATTGTCTTTGGTAAGCGTGATAAAGTCGATGTTCATGGTAACTTGTTTTTTTATTAAATCAATATTATTTAGTGGGAAGTGAGGTACGAACATAAAAAAAGGAGCAACGCCTTGCTCCAACCTTTGTTAACCTTAAATCTAATACTATGAAAAACACATTGCAAAGATACGGACTTTCCGGTTATCTGCAAATTATCCAAATAAAAAAGTATGTTTCATAACATGATTTAAAACTTTCTGAGAAATAGTACTTGTTTTATTAATACTTTTTCAAGATTTGAATCCCTTCACGGCTCTTTCCAGTCTTTCCAAAGTCAGTTCGCCGGATTGCCGCCAAAGTTGTTGTCCTTTTCTTAAAAGGATAAATGTAGGCGTTGCTTCGATGGTGTAGAAATCCGTAAGGGCAGTTTCCTGGTCTACATCTACTTCCACCACTTCGATCGTGCCTTCCATTAATTTCTTAAATTCCTCAACAACAGGTTTCATACGCTGGCAATGAGGACACCATGTTGCATAAAATTCCGCCATTACCCAATCGGCATTAGCCAGCTTCTCTTGATTCCGTTCTTCACGGGCTACTTTCTTCTCTTTCATAATTGATTACTGTTTGATTAATAATTGCTACTTCAACAATGCGAAAAGAAAGAAAGTTTAAAGGGTAAACAATAATACACACAGATTTAACTATTAAATCCACTTACATTTACCTTATTTCGTTTCTGATATCCGAACAAGCGTCCATTGCACAAAAAAGCAACTTTCGTGCAAAAAGAGAACACTCTATTCAAAATTTATTTATCTTTGCCGCCGAAATGGTTCGGAATCCGTAGCCAACGGACGACGATTAATAGGGAATCGGGTGCAAATCCCGAACAGTCCCGCTGCTGTGAAGCTCAGTTCAATGTCTTATAAATGAACTAATTTGACGCCACTGATGTTCTATCGGGAAGGCAAATAAGACAAGAGTCAGTCAGAAGACCTGCCACTTCACGTAAAACGTTCTTTCGCCTCGTGGATTAGGAGAAAGGACATCGTTTGTTAAGCCCCAAATCAGGAAAATACTGTGTTTTCATCAGGTGGAGTATGTCCGCAAGGTGGGAAGACACAAAATAAGTATGTACTTAATTTAGAAAAGTATGATAAAAAGAATCTTAGTAGCCAATCGCGGTGAGATAGCCGTGAGGGTGATGCGCTCCTGCCGGGAGATGGAAATAACGAGTATCGCGATATTTTCCGAGGCAGACCGGACTGCAAAGCATGTGCTCTACGCAGACGAAGCATATTGTGTAGGTCCCGCCGCATCTAAAGAGAGTTATCTGAATATAGAAAAAATCATCGAAGTGGCGAAAGCGAACCACGCAGACGCCATTCATCCGGGATATGGATTCCTGTCCGAGAATGCGGCTTTTGCACGACGCTGTCAGGAAGAAGGCATTATCTTTATCGGTCCCAATCCGGAAACAATGGAAGCAATGGGCGACAAGATTTCCGCCCGCATCAAAATGATTGAAGCCGGAGTGCCCGTTGTGCCCGGCACACAAGAAAACCTGAAAAGTGTGGAAGAAGCTGTGGAGCTTTGCAATAAAATCGGTTATCCGGTGATGCTGAAAGCCTCTATGGGTGGCGGTGGAAAAGGGATGCGCCTTATCCACAGCGCAGAAGAAGTGGAAGAGGCCTATACAACTGCCAAAAGCGAATCTCTTTCTTCTTTCGGTGACGATACGGTTTATCTGGAGAAGTTCGTGGAAGAGCCTCATCACATCGAGTTTCAGATTCTGGGTGACAAACACGGAAATGTAATTCACCTTTGCGAACGCGAATGTTCCGTGCAACGCCGCAATCAGAAGATTGTGGAAGAAACTCCTTCGGTTTTCGTCACTCCGGAATTGCGGAAAGATATGGGAGAAAAAGCGGTGGCTGCCGCCAAAGCCGTCAATTATATCGGTGCGGGAACGATCGAGTTTCTGGTAGACAAGCACCGCAACTATTACTTCCTCGAAATGAATACCCGCCTGCAAGTGGAACATCCCATTACGGAAGAAGTAATCGGTGTAGACCTCGTAAAAGAGCAGATTAAGGTAGCCGACGGACAGGTTCTCCAACTGAAACAGGAAGATATCAAACAGCGCGGACACGCTATCGAATGCCGTATCTGTGCCGAAGATACAGAAATGAATTTCATGCCGAGTCCGGGAATCATCAAGCAGATTACAGAACCGAACGGTATCGGAGTGCGTATCGACAGCTATGTGTACGAAGGATACGAGATTCCGATCTATTATGACCCGATGATTGGCAAACTGATTGTGTGGGCAACTAACCGCGAATATGCTATCGAACGGATGCGTCGCGTGCTTCATGAGTACAAGCTGACCGGAGTCAAGAATAATATCAGTTACCTGCGTGCTATTATGGATACGCCCGATTTCGTAGAAGGTCATTATGATACCGGATTCATCGCCAAGAACGGCGAACACCTGCATCAGTGTATCATGCGAACCAGCGAACGTGCCGAGAATATTGCACTGATTGCCGCCTACATGGATTATCTGATGAATCTTGAAGAGAACAGCGGCGACGCTACCGACAACCGTCCTATCAGCAAATGGAAAGAATTCGGATTGCATAAAGGCGTACTTCGTATCTAATTAAAAAAAGCAGTTAATTATGGAAATTCATATAGGTGACCGGGTGGCCGAAGTGGAACTGGTCAGCAAGGAAGATAATAAAGTGGTACTTACCATTGACGGAAAGCCGTTTGAAGCGGACGTGGTAATGGCAGAAAACGGAACCTGCAACATCCTTATGGACGGTCGCAGCGCAAACGCGCAGCTCATCCGCAAGGAGAACGGGAAAAGCTATAAAGTGAACACGCATTACAGCAGTTTCAATGTTGAAATCGTAGACAGCCAAGCGAAGTACCTGCGTATGCGCAAAAAAGGTGAGGACGAACAGAACGACCGCATCACTTCTCCCATGCCGGGAAAAGTAGTAAAAATTCCCGTAACGGCAGGACAGGAAGTAAAAGCGGGAGACACCGCTATCGTTATCGAAGCCATGAAGATGCAGAGCAACTATAAAGTGACTTCGGATTGCCGTATCAAAGAAATTCTGGTTCAGGAAGGCGATAACATCACCGGTGACCAGACATTAATAACATTAGAACCGATTGCATAACACTAAAAAACGGATTGCATCATGGAAGAAATAAACAAAGCATATGCCACGTTCCGGGAACGTGACCGCATCGCTTCCCTCGGCGGGGGCGTTGAGAAGATAGAGAAACAACACGAAAGCGGCAAGATGACTGCACGCGAACGTATCGAGATGTTGCTCGATAAAGGGACATTTGTTGAACTGGACAAACTAATGGTTCACCGTTGCACTAACTACGGCATGGACAAGAACAAGATTCCGGGAGACGGTATCGTATCCGGCTACGGAAAGATTGACGGTCGCCAGGTATTCGTTTACGCCTATGACTTCACCGTTTGCGGCGGTTCACTGTCCGCTTCCAACGCGAAAAAGATTGTGAAGGTGCAACAGTTGGCTTTAAAGAACGGTGCTCCGATTATCGCATTGAACGATTCAGGCGGTGCACGCATACAGGAAGGTATTGAAAGCCTTTCGGGATATGCCGACATTTTTTATCAGAACACAATGGCAAGCGGCGTGATTCCTCAAATCTCCGCCATTCTCGGTCCCTGTGCCGGTGGTGCCTGCTACTCTCCCGCCCTCACGGACTTTATCTTTATGGTGAAAGAAAAGAGCCACATGTTTGTGACGGGGCCTGACGTAGTGAAGACCGTTATCCACGAGGAAGTAAGCAAGGAAGAACTGGGTGGTGCCATGACTCACAGCAGCAAAAGCGGAGTGACTCATTTTATGTGTAACACCGAAGAAGAATTGTTGATGAGTATCCGCGAACTGCTTTCGTTCCTGCCGCAGAATAATATGGACGAAACTAAAAAGCAGAACTGCACGGATGAAACCAACCGTGAAGATGCCGTTTTGGACACTATCGTTCCGGCAGACCCGAATGTTCCTTATGATATGAAAGATATCATCGAGCGAGTGGTAGACAACGGCTATTTCTTTGAAGTTATGCCGAATTTTGCCAAGAATATCCTCATTGGTTTTGCACGTCTGGCAGGTCGTTCGGTAGGTATCGTCGCCAATCAGCCTGCCTACCTTGCCGGAGTGCTCGATATTGATGCCAGCGACAAGGCGAGCCGTTTCATCCGTTTCTGCGACTGTTTCAACATTCCGTTGATTACTTTCGAAGATGTTCCGGGCTTCCTTCCGGGATACACGCAGGAAAATAACGGTATCATCCGCCACGGCGCGAAAATCGTTTATGCATTCGCGGAAGCTACCGTTCCCAAACTGACCGTTATCACCCGTAAGGCTTACGGCGGTGCATACATTGTGATGAACTCCAAGCAGACAGGCGCAGACGTAAACTTTGCCTATCCAAGTGCGGAAATCGCAGTAATGGGGGCAGAAGGCGCGGTAAATATCCTGTTCCGCAAAGCGGATGCAGAGACTAAGGCGAAAGAACTGGAAGCCTACAAGGAAAAGTTCGCCACTCCGTATCAGGCTGCCGAGCTGGGATTCATCGACGAAATCATCTATCCGAGACAAACCCGTAAACGTCTGATTCAGGCATTGGAAATGACAGAAAACAAGATGCAGACGAATCCACCTAAAAAGCATGGAAATATGCCCTTATAACAACTAGATAGGTACTTGTCAAAGTACCACCACCAAAAACGGACTTACACAAATTCTGAAGAATGTCATTCTGAGAGTCTACGTAAGTCCGTTTTTTTATTACATTAAATAAGGAGTGAGATACTTCACCAGGAAATAACCGCCTACTACCAGCCAAATATAAAGAAGAAATGCCAGGACAAAAGGTTTCGCCCCCGCTTTTCTGAACTTGTCAATGCTTGTTTCTGTCCCAAGTGCAGTCATAGCCATTGTCAGCAGGAAAGTATCCAGTGTATTGATCCCCGCAACCAACTGCGCAGGCAGCAAATCAAAAGAGTTAAAAGCGATAACTCCCATAAAGCCGATTGCAAACCAGGGAATGGCAATCTTCTGAAATTTCTGCCCTTTCTGTACTTGTTTCTTTCTCGCTCTTGCCACCATATAAGTAGTAATCAAAAGCACCGGAACCAGCATCATCACCCGAATCATCTTCACTATTATTGCCGAATCCGAAATACCGTTTCCCATTGCGTCACCCGCTCCCACCACATGAGCCACTTCATGAAGAGTAGAGCCTGTATAGATTCCCATTTGGTCGGGAGTGAGCGCACAAATTCCATTACGGTAGAGGAAAGGATATAAAAACATAGAGATAGTACCGAAGATTACCACGGTAGAAACGGACACTGCCGTCTTATAAGGTTTTGCTTTAATAGTAGACTCCGCACCGAGAATGGCGGCAGCCCCGCAAATACCACTTCCGATAGAAGTGAGCAACGCAATACCCCTGTCCATTTTCAATAACTTACCGAGATAAATACCACCACAAATAGTCACCACCACAATAATAACATCAATCAACATAGCAGGCAATCCGATAGCCAGCACATCCTGAAAAGTCAATCTGAAACCATAGAGGATAATACCGATACGCAGAATCTTTTTCGAACAGAACTGTATGCCCGGCACCCAAGTTTCGGGAAGATTATTCCGCAAGCTGTTAGCATAGAGCATACCCAAAATGATACCTACAATCATCGGACTGAAAGAGAGACTTCTCACGAAAGACATCTCACCAATGTAAAACGCCGCACAAGAGAACAGTGCTATCAACAAGACACCGTGCAACATGCTGCTTCTTTTTTCGTTGAACATAAATTACTAGATTTTAGTGATACTGAATTTATTACTCTGTTTATTACTCTGCAAAGGAAGCCATTTTTCATCAAACCGGTTCACAGTATTTTTTTATACCGGATAATCTCCGGTTATACCTATCCATAATAAAAAACGGTACCTCGATTCACATCGCAGCACCGTCACAACACAAACACAAAATAAAACACGACAAAACTACTATGCAATCTTCCTGTTATGCCGGGGAGGCATATCTTGCTTGACTTATCTATATTCACATACCCATAAGAAGCTTTATCAGGCGATTTGCATAATAAAAAACAGACTAATCCGGATTTTGTTCACAGAAGTTTAAAGAAAATGAGGCAGGAACGGGATTTTAACAAGGAAAACAGCAACCACACCTCTTTATTCCAACAAACAAAGACAGCACAAAACAGTAATCAGTTCTTCTTATTCTCCTCCTTAAATCGGGTAGGTGTCATTCCCTTGATCTGCTTAAAGGAAGTACTAAAATACCGAGGATAAGAAAAACCGACCTCATAGGATATTTCATTAATGTTCATATTAGTATTTGTAAGCAGAAAAACCGACTTCTCAATACGCAACCGATTAATATAATCATTAACTCCCAAACCGGTCAGGAACTTCACCTTATTATATAAAGAAGCTCTGCTCATAGCCAACTTGTCCGTCAGGAATTTAATAGAAAGTTCTCCACCCGCCATGTTCTCATGGATAAGCATATTGAGTTTATTGAGAAATTCTTCATCTTCCTTGCTGTTTTTCGCTTGAGTTTGTTGCCCAGTTTCCTCCAGTCGGCTATCATCCTCTTTTGATGAGATATCAGACAAAGGAGTTTCTGCACAGTTATCTTCTTCACCTCGCTGTTTTTCTTCTTTACTACTGAGCATATCGTTTAATACGGCTTGCAGGAAATAGTTTACATTACCTTTCATATTGCGTTCTTTCCGACGATAATGAATATAACCTATGCTTGCAGTCATAATAATAAACAACACAGCAGCTACACCAATAAACCAAACTGTTTTATACCAAGGAGGAGTGACGATAATATGTATCAATTGTTTAGACGGAGTTCGGTTTCCATTCTTTGTATTACACGAAACCCATATTGAATAATTGCCTGCCGACAAAGAAGACAAGTTCAACACCGGATCATAAGTTTCAATAGACTGCTTACCTCTGCCTTCAATAGTATATTGTAATAGGTATTTCTGAAACACATCTCTGTTCTTGATCCGGAAGTGAACAGAAAGAGAATTATAATTCCATGGTATTTTTATTGTATTTTCCTTTACCTTCTTCAAAGAAGGGCTACCATTAAAAAGAATTTCGGACAGATATATTTCCGGAATTTGAGTTTCGGTATAAGGAATATCCGTATTAATTTTAACTAATCCTTCTGAACCTCCTAAATAAATATAATCCCTATTGGATTGCTTTTGGTACGCAAACAAAATTTCGTTAGGCGGGAAACCATCCGAACTGTTCCAAAGAATAAATCTATTCTCTTTAATGATATAAGAATATAAATGATTTTGGGCACAAATCCATAAACGTCCTTTTCCGTCAGCAATAAGGTAAGAAATACCATTGAAAAGTCTGGTACGGATACGGTGATACTTTTGACTTTCCAGATCAAAAAATCCAAGTCCTTTGTTAGTGCTGGTCCATATCATACGATTGTTATCGTAAGACATGGAAGTAATAAGTTCATCTTTCTCCAACTCAAACAACAGCCGGATACTATCACTTTTCTGATCGACCCAAAAGGCCTGATGAGCACACTTTAACAGAGAAAACCTATCATTGGAGTATGACAGGCAAAGTGCATCATTGGAAAAATCATAATCACGGTCAGTTTGCATCCTCGAAAATGTATGGTCATGCGTGTGGTATACATAAGTGCCGCAACTGATTATGTATATCTTACCGTCCGCCACCTGATTAGCCAGAGGGAGATAACCGTAAAAACATTCTTTCTTATTAGTTTCTTCGTCAACGATAGTAAAAGGACGGTATTTATGTGTTTTCTTATTGAACAGGAAAATTCCTTTGGTATATAAAGACACCATTAACTCAGTCTCAGACACTTCGGCAATAGAAACAACTTTATCACCATAAGTAGAGGGGAAATGGATAAACTTGTCAGTAGACGGATCATACAGATTAATTCCTCCTCCATCCGTTCCAATCCATACCTTGCCGTCCTTTTCTTCATAAAGGCTAATCACAGATTGCTCGCTAAGGCCGTTGGTATTGTTCAAGATAGCTTCTTTATAAGTCTTTATATACGTTTCTTTAATACTGAATATCCCTCCACGCACACTTCCAGCCCATAAATTATCTTTCATGTCCTTGTACAACAAGGTTATGGAATTGACCGGTAAGGAAGAATAGTCCCCCACTATGTGTTGTAATTGCGAAAACTGAAAGGTTCGGGGAGTAAATAAATTGATTCCGCTCCCGTCTGTTGCCAGCCATATATTACCATTATATTCCGCCATATCCAACACATAATTGTTTTTCAACCCGGAATTTTCTTTTGTGTAATGCTTCAGCATTTTTCCTGTCCGGTCATAACAGTAAAATCCATCTCCATAAAAAGCGGTATAAATGTGATGGTCTGCTGTTACGTATAACGATGTCAACAGATTCTGACTGCTTGGAATCAAAAGGGTGAATTGCCGGATGCGACAGTCATATAAATAGATTCCTTTCTTTCGGGTACCTATCAGAATCTTGCCATCTTCCAAATAAAGCATTTTCTGAATCCTATAATCCACCGGATTAATACCTTTGCCTTCTTCTTTTTCGATATGAATCGTTTTTAGTTCTTTGCTTTTGTAATCATAACAATGAATGGCATTCTCGCTACCAAACCACATACCACCTTCAACCCCCACAGATGAATAAATAATGGAGGAATTAACAGTGTTAAACTGGTCTTGTTCATCATCATACAGAGCTAGTCCCTTTGAAGTCGCTATCCAGAAATTCCCTAAAGAATCCTCTGTCAAATGATTAATATAGTTACTCGGAAGAGAATGAGGATCTCCCGAGTGATGAAGGTAAGTCTTTATCCCTTCCTGAGTATAGCTATTCAATCCGCTTTTGGTACCTATCCATAAAGTACCTTTATGGTCCAGTAAGATAGATTGGGCAGTGGATTGAGAAAGTCCTTGCTCTATGGAGAGTTGGGTGAATGAGTAATTAACGCAGTGTTCAGAAGAAAGCAGTTTTACCCCTGCCAGCAGAAATAATATTATGATTAAGGTACGGTACATTATAAATTCATTTTCTGCAAAAATACATTTTTTTCTCATCACTAAAAATCTGCACCTCATTTTTTCAGCAACTATCCATTAAAAAAGAGAGGCCTTTTCTAAAAAAAATCATCAAAAGCATCCTATTTAGACAAGATTTGACTCGAATTATACGATTCCTGAGTCATTTATAAAAGAAATAGAATACGTTTGCAATGTTAATTTTTAAAGTAAATTCTATGAACCAAAATTTAAGCGTATGAAAAAGGTTATACTTTTATTGTTATCAGCATGTAGCATATTTGCTTGCACTCATACTCCCAAATGGGAATTGGTGTGGGAAGACAACTTTGACGGTGCAGAGCCCGACACTAGTGTATGGAGCCGCATACCTCGCGGCAAACCTGATTGGCAAAACACCCAGTCTTTTGACGACCGTTGTTATGAAATGCGTAACGGCCTTTTAATCTTGAAAGGAATCGTCAATGACAATACAGAGGCAGACGCAGCCCAATACCTGACCGGAGGATTATGGACCAAAGACAAACGTGCTTTCCACGGAGGACGTATCGAAGTACGTGCCAGACTACACGGAGCAAAGGGAGCATGGCCTGCTATATGGACATTGCCTTATGAAACAGACAAATACTCATGGCCTATGGGAGGAGAAGTGGACATTATGGAACGTCTGAACCATGACTCTATTGTCTACCAAACCGTACACTCGCACTATACCTATACACTAGGAATAGAAAACAACCCGAAACACGGAAACACTATTCCCATTAATCCCGAAGACTTCAATGTATATGGAGTGGATTTTTGGCCGGACAGTCTTGTATTCCATGTCAACGGAAAACGAAACTTTGTTTATCCTCGAATTGAAACCGAACAAGAAGGACAGTTTCCTTTTAATATCCCGCAATATTTGCTAATCGATATGCAGTTAGGAGGAAGTTGGGTCGGTACGGTAGATCCGGCCGACTTACCCGTAGAGATGGAAGTAGACTGGGTACGCCATTACCAATGGAAATAAAACGATAAAAGTATTCTTAGTTACAAGAAAATAGATAATAAAGAACTTATTAACTTGCTTAAACTTTAAATTTATGAACGGACAAAAACAAAACTTTTTCCGCATTTTCTTAGCGGGCGTTCTTATACTGCTCTCTTTCGCAGTATATGCACAGGAAAACACAGTGACAGGTAAAGTGTACGATGTATCAGGCGAACCTATTATCGGAGCCAGTGTAGTGATTCAAGGTACGACACAAGGAACTATCACCGACATGGACGGTGCTTTTCAGTTGAAGGCACAACCTTCACAGACGTTGGTCGTTAGCTTCTTAGGATATAAGGATGTCATCCTCCCAATAGGAAACAAAAATAATTTTAAGGTTACTTTGGAAGAAGACTCCAAGAAACTCGACGAAGTGGTCGTGGTGGGATATGCCACCCAAAAGAAAGTGAATCTAACAGGTTCCGTGGCTTCTGTGTCATCCAAGGATATCCAGGACATCCCGGTAGCCAATACAGCTACTTTGTTGCAAGGTCGTCTTCCGGGTCTGGTACTGACTCAAAACGGTGCACAGGCCGGTAATGACAATCCGGAAATAAGAATCCGTGGTATCGGTACTTTTGGTAACAACAACCCGATGGTATTGATTGACGGCGTGGAAGGCAGTCTTTCACAAATTTCCGAAATCCCCTCTGCGGATATCGACAATATCTCTGTATTGAAAGACGCAGCATCTGCAGCTATCTATGGTGTACGTGCCGCCAATGGCGTTATCTTAATTACTACCAAACGAGGACAGGCCTCAAGTAGAGTGAAAGTATCCTACTCGGGAAGCTATACATTACAGACTCCGGGTATCGTTCCCGACTATGTAGACAGTTATAACTGGGCTCTTATGAAAAACGAAGTGAACCCTGACACTTTCTCACCGGAAGCTCTACAAAAACTGAAAGATGGTTCGGATCCCGATCATTATGCAAACACCAATTGGTTGGACGCCGTATTGCGCAATGCCAGTATGCACCAGCATCATTTGTCCGTATCAGGTGGTAGCGAAAATACGCACTTCATGGCCTCGGTAGCTTATTCAAACCAAGATGGTATCATGGTAAAAACAGGTGTAGAGCGTTTCTCTTTTCGTTCAAACCTTGACACCCGCTACAAACGTTTCACATTCGGGCTGAACTTGTCCGGTAACAAAAACAACGTGACGGCTCCCGCTGTTGCTCCTTCGGGCGAAGGCGGTATCATGCGTTTCGTATCTTGGTTCACTCGCCCCACCGTACCGGTGATGTACTCCAACGGACATTATGGCTATGTAGACGGTTCGTCAATGAGCGCCGAAATGGTGAAAAACCCTGTAGAGTTGATGTCCTTAGGACATCGCAGCAACGAATATTGGCGTTTCAACGGTAAGGCGTTTGCCGGTATTGAACTATGGGAAGGATTGAAGTTCCAAACAAGTCTTGCTTATGCTTTCGACCTGAATGCGACTAAGTCTTACACTCCCAAATCTCCTGCCCGCTATGATGCAGACGGAAACATTGTAAAGGCAGCAGGAGAGACTAATAAGGAAGAGGATTATTGGTACCGCAACGCAACATGGACAAATGAAAACTTGCTGACTTATAACAAGCAATTCGACAAACACAATATCAATGTACTGTTGGGGCATTCGGTCATCGGTTCACGTTTCTACAAAACAACAGCATCCATACAGGGTTTCCCAACCGAGAATATTTATGAGCTCAAAGGAGGTACAATCAATCCGGGAGCAACGGGGGAATCAGAAGAATATAAGCTCCAATCATTTTTCGGCCGTGTAAACTACAGTTATGATGACCGGTATTTATTCGAATTCAATATTCGTCATGACGGGTCCTCACGTATGCCCAAAGCCAATCGTTATGCCACATTCCCTTCATTGTCTGCAGGATGGGTATTCTCGAACGAAGGGTTTATGAAAGACTACAGAAACTTCTCTCTCGGAAAGTTACGTCTGTCATGGGGTAAATTAGGTAATCAGGAAATTGGTAACTACGCTTATGCAGCTACTTTGGGTGCAAGCGGAAATTACTTCTTCGACCAAGGTGCAGACAAGCAGGCAGGTATGGTACAGACATCCGTCCCCAATGAAAACATTAAATGGGAAACAACCCGCTCTGTAAACATAGCTCTCGACCTTGGATTCTTCAACAACAGAATACAAACCACCTTTGAATGGTTCGACAAGAAAACTTCCGATATCTTGATGCAACTGGCTATGCCCGGCATTTTCCTGGGTTCTCTCTCCGCTCCTTATCAGAATGTGGGTGCAGTCCGTAACCGCGGTTGGGAATGGACTGTAAATTACTCAGACAGTAGAGGTGACTGGGCTTGGAACGCCGGTTTCAACCTATCACGTGTAAAGAATGAAATCCTTGAAATGGGTGAATTGGAGGAAAAAATTGACGGCAATATAATCAACCGTATCGGCAACCCTATTGGCGCTTATTTCGGATATAAAGCAATAGGCATCTATCGTACGGAAGCCGACTTGCAACGTACCAACTCGAAGGGTGAAGTTATCAAACAAAACGGTGTGGCTCCCAAATTGGGCGATATCATGTACGCCGACCTTGATGACAACGGTAATATTACTCCTGAAGATCGCGATATTATAGGTAATCCATTCCCGAAATACTCTTATAGTTTCAACCTGGGCGCATCTTGGAAAAACTTCGATTTGTCTACTTTCTGGCAAGGGGTGGGAGGTATCTATCGTTACAGTTGGGAGACTTCTACCGACATTCGAGGCAACCTCACGAGCCGTTGGGTGAACCGTTATTCGGCTGACAACATAAATGCTCCCATGCCTGCACTAGGTAACACCATGAACGATTCTTATTCTTCATTCTGGCTTGAAAAATCAGATTACCTACGTCTGAAGAATCTGGAATTCGGCTATACTTTCCGCCAGGCCGAACTTGCCAAAGTTGGTATTTCCAGCATCCGTGTTTACTTTGCCGGAAGTAATCTATTGACGTTCACACCGTTGAAGAACTGGGATCCGGAAAAGTCATCGGGTGATACAAGAAATGACGTACATCCCAATATGCGTACTTATTCATTTGGATTAAACATTCAATTCTAATTACAAGGAGGACAAATATTATGATTAAGAATACAAAAAATATATGCAGAGTTTTACTATTATCCGGAATGTTATTATCTGCCAGCGCATGTTCGGACAGTTTTCTACAGACAGATTCTCCGAACCAGCCTTCCCAAACGACCTATTGGCAAACCGAATCGGATGCATTGATGGCACTGACCGCTTGCTACGACGCCATGCAAAGCCAAAACTTATATGACGACAACATTGACGGCTGGAAATTCGGATTTCTGGGACGCGAAACCAGCACAGACAATGGTGACCACACATGGGGTAACTGGATGCTAGGTAGTTCCATTTCACAATGTACCTCGGCTACCACCGATGAATGTTTTTCAATGTACTGGAACGCCAATTATGAAGTTATCAAGCGATGCAATATGTTAGTGGAAAACGTAGAACGCATACCAATGGAACAAGAAAAAATAGAAGCATACAAAGCTGAAGCAATAGCATTGCGCGCCCTGATGTATTGCAATCTGACTTCTGTTTTCCGCGATGTACCCTATCTGACAAAACCTCTCACTCTGTCAGAAGCCCAAGCACCCAAAACGGAGCGCAGCCAGATTATCTCTTCTTTGTTGGAAGATCTGAAAATATGGATTCCTAAGATCCCCGTGATAGGAAAAGCACAGACAGGACGTCTGACTCAAGAAGCGGCCTACGCTATTATGGGACGGATAGCCCTTTTCAACCAGCATTGGGACGAGGCTATAAATGCCTACAAAAACGTTGTTGGTAAAATACAACTTTTCAAATCGGGAGACGGCAGCGACCCGGCAGCTAACTTTGCAGACTTATTCAAGGAAGCCAATGAAACAGCTGGTGAAGTATTACTGAGTGTTCACTACAAAGGCCCGGGACTGGGTGAAGGTAATTGCTTTGGAGTTTGCTGGTCTGCTCCGATGAATGCCATCGAAGGATCAATGAATTTATGCGATGATTTTTATTGCACGGATGGATTACCTATTGACAAGTCTCCTTTATTTAAGGGTAGCCTTGACAAAGGAGCTCATACAAAAGAGAATCCGGATATGGGACGTTATGAGAACCGCGACCCTCGTATGAAGGCAACATTGATGCTTCCGGGAATGGAATGGAACGGAAAGTTGTACACTAACAACTTACCTGCCAGCTCCACATGCTGTATCCGTAAATGGTTTACTCCCGAAAATACGGCAAACGAATATGACGGTAGCTTAGATTTCTATGTCATCCGCTATGCAGAGGTACTATTGTCACTCTCTGAAGCTATGATTGAAAAAGGCGGTTACTCCCAAGCGGAAATTACCAAGTATATCAATGAAGTCCGCGACCGCGTAGGTATGCCTGCTGTAGAAGAGGTAGAAGGAACTAATCTGGAACAAGATGAACTACGCGCCATTGTACGCCATGAGCGCCGTGTGGAACTGGCCTTCGAAGATTTACGCTTTGCCGACCTTTATCGCTGGAAAGATTTTGAGAATGCTCAGAAACGTATGCAGGAAGACAAGTCATTCTATGGCTTCGGAGCAGTCGAACGCAATAATCTACGTGGAGCACAAGATTTGGTATGGCCTATTCCGCAAAGTGAGATTGATACAAACCCGATGTTGGAACAGCACAGCGAATGGAAATAGTACTGCCTGATTGCAGTATATAAGTAAAGAGTGAGCACGAAGCCGGAATAAATTATGGTTTCGTGCTTATTCTTTTTTTAATGCAGCCATTTACAATTTCTTTCTGTCACATACATAAAAACGGTACCCCGATTCACATCGCAGCACCGTCACAACACAAACACAAAATAAAACACGACAAAACTACTATGCAATCTACCTGTTATGCCGGGGAGGCATATTCACCGACTCATATATACTCGCATACCTACAAGTAGTCATCAGGCGATTTGCATATATAAAACATTCCTATTTCGGTTTTGTTCACGAAAAAGATGTTTTATATTTATTTTTTCTCTTTATAATCTTTCAGAAAGCCCTCCATTAGCCATTTTGCCAATGCTTGACGATTGGAATTTATCACCAGACGGCGCTGGTCAAAAGAGTTTTGGATATTGCCCAGCTCCACGAAAACAGAAGCGGGAGTAGTATGCGAAAGCACATACAAATTGCGTCCGCTCACAGTTCCGGAGAATCCCCGGTTCGGCTGGTGCTTTCCGTACTTTGATTCGAATGTGTCTTTCATATTATTCGCCAAGCGCTTGCTAACCGCTTTTTTGTTTGAATGATAGAAAAAAACATCAGTCTGCTTTCCCTTGCTACGGCTGTCTACATGGATGAAGATTGCCCGGCAGTAGGAATAATTCTTACGGTCTTTCTGGTAAAGGGCATTTATCTTGTTACAACGTTGCTGAAGACGTTGTACCTGATTCAACGGGATCACATCGCCCATGCAAGTCTCCCGTTTGCTGTTCGACAGGTACGAATCGTCTCGAATACCGTCTTTGGCATCTTGAATGATGATATGAACTTCCGCCCCTTCCTGCATCAGGTTACGTGCCAGGCGAAGAGCGATGTCGTAAGCATATTCGTCTTCGTGAAGTTCGTGCTTCCCTACCCGTCCGATAGCTCCGGGATCGGGTCCGCCATGTCCGCTGACGACATAAAAGCAAGCACCTGCAAGGCGGTTGGAAGTGACTTTGACATTTGCCAGTTCCTTTCCGAACAAAGGTTCTTTGATAGTGGTTCCTATTTTAGTCGTTTTAGCTTTGGAAGACCTCTGCTGGGTTCCTGTACCTTTAGCTGTTGTATTTTTAGCCTCTGTATTCCCAGCAGAAGTTCCCGATGATTTCTTTACCGGCGGAATGACATAAGTCACGCCCACTTTCAGCACATTATTCTTTCCCAGTTTCTTCTTGTTCAGTTCGATAAAGTCATCGTAGTACTTCTTCGGAGAACGGTTGTGCCTCAACAGAAAAGACGAGATGCCTTCTCCCGACTTCGGAGTAGCCCTCTGCTGCGCCCAAAGTGCCGTACCCGAGAAAAGAAAAATTAAGAATAAAAGAATATAGAGTTTATTTTTCATATCTACACAATTATCTCCTTCACGTGAGTATCATTTCACTCATAAACAGGGCAAAAATACAATTATTTTCCCTACTTTTGCGCCATTAAAACATTTTTTGAAATAAATCATTAAAACCCGATAACATTATGGCAAAACAATTCAAGCCCGAAACCCTGTGCGTACAGGCAGGGTGGACGCCTAAAAAGGGCGAACCACGCGTATTGCCCATCTATCAAAGTACAACTTTCAAATACGATACCAGCGAGCAAATGGCACGTCTTTTCGATTTGGAAGACAGCGGTTATTTCTATACCCGCCTGCAGAACCCGACGAATGACGCTGTGGCCGCTAAGATTGCCGCCCTCGAAGGTGGTGTGGCCGCCATGCTGACTTCCAGCGGTCAGGCTGCCAACTTCTACGCTATCTTCAATATTTGCCAGGCAGGTGACCATTTCGTTTGTTCTTCCGCTATCTATGGTGGTACTTTCAACCTGTTCGGAGTGACAATGAAAAAACTCGGTATTGAGGTTACTTTCGTCAATCCGGATGCCGGCGAAGAAGAAATTTCCGCAGCTTTCCGTCCGAATACGAAAGCATTGTTCGGTGAAACAATTTCCAATCCTTCCCTCGAAGTGCTGGATATTGAGAAGTTTGCCCGTATCGCGCACAGCCACGGTGTCCCTTTGATTGTTGACAATACTTTCCCGACTCCGATTAACTGCCGCCCGTTCGAATGGGGAGCAGATATCGTTGTTCACTCCACTACCAAATACATGGACGGACACGCTACCAGCGTAGGCGGTTGTATCGTAGATAGCGGTAACTTCGACTGGGACGCTCATGCCGATAAATTCCCCGGACTTTGCACGCCGGACGAATCTTATCACGGGCTGACTTACACAAAAGCTTTCGGCAAAGGTGCTTATATCACTAAAGCCACTGCACAGTTAATGCGTGACCTCGGCAGCATCCAAAGCCCCCAAAACGCATTCTTACTGAACCTGGGACTTGAAACGCTTCACTTACGCATGCCTCAACATTGCGGCAACGCACAGAAAGTCGCCGAATATCTGTCCAAGAACGAGAAAGTAGCTTGGGTAAACTACTGCGGACTGCCGGATAATAAATATTACGCTTTAGCACAGAAATATATGCCGAACGGTTCTTGCGGAGTTATCTCCTTCGGTCTAAAAGGCGGACGTGACGTATCTATCAAGTTTATGGATTCACTGGAATTCATAGCTATCGTCACTCACGTAGCAGATGCACGTAGCTGTGTGCTTCACCCGGCAAGCCATACTCACCGCCAGTTGTCGGACGAACAGCTTATGGAAGCAGGGGTACGCCCGGACTTGATTCGTCTGTCGGTAGGTATCGAAAATGCGGATGATATTATCGCAGATATCGAACAGGCGCTGAATGCATAAAAACTGATTATTACAGTATTACATCATAAAGAAGAGACTGGCTCAATTCCGTTTTGAGTTCAGTCTCTTTTTATTATCCTTACAATAAATTGCAATAAAATATGCCGTTCCAGTATGCTCTGACAAGGAAGTATTCTCACCCTTATGAGAAAAAACACTTATTACTATGAGAAAAAGTTCTCACTATGATGAGATTTTTTTCTCATCATAGTGAGAATACTTTGAGAAAAACCTTATCTCCTGTTTCGAATCTGAATCTCGGTGAAGCAGTTCGCCACTTGTTTATGATAAGTGTTACCGTTATTTCGACAAGCAGGAAATAAGTACTGCTCCGATCTACCGAAATGATGATACAGGGAATATATTCCACCTGTATCTCTTAGATCTTTTATCCGTGTCTCCTACATGAATCTCCGAACAGAAATCGTTAAAAAACATTATATTTCCGTATATACAAGGTCACAACTTACCTGTTTTTTTCCATAATTTTGCAAACCGAATTAGAAAAGCAAGTATCAAGATGAAACTAAAGTATTATCAAATTTCCATTCGCTACGAGAACAAAATGCATGACTTCCACGGTTGGGGTGTAGCAGTGCAGATTTGATTATTTCTATAAGAACTACTCGCCACGATGCGAAATGCCGGCTTCCCTTCTTTGGAGGCGGCATGATATAGGAACATATATTTATCATTATCAACTAAATTTCTTTTTTATTTTATGAGCAAAAAAAGATGGCTCATAGTACCGCTATGCGTAGTACTATGTAGTCAGGGTTCATTTGCCCAAACACTTACCAGGAAAGTTTTGGGCATTAACGAGATGTTCCGTCTGGCAGACGAGAACAGTCAGAGTATTCAAACGTATAAAACCGAGAAGGAAGTTACCGATGAGGCTTTGAAAGCTGCCAAGTCACAACGTTTGCCGGACATCAGCGCATCGCTCTCTTTCAGTTATTTGGGTGACGGGTATCTGTGGGACCGTGACTTCAAGAACGGGCAGAACATTCCAATGCCTCATTTTGGTAATAACTTTGCGCTGGAAGCACAACAGGTCATTTATGCAGGCGGTGCTATCAGCAGCAGTATTACTTTAGCAGAACTCAGTCAGCAAATGGCTGCGCTGGACTGGCAGAAGAACCGGCAGGAGATACGTTTTCTTCTGACCGGCTACTACCTGGATTTATATAAGTTGAATAACCAGGTACAAGTGTTGCAGAAGAACCTCGATTTGACAGAACAGGTGATTCGCAATATGGAAGCCCGACGCACACAAGGAACAGCTCTGAAAAATGACATCACCCGTTATGAGTTACAAAAAGAGACATTGAAACTGCAATTAGCCAAAGTACAAGATGCATGCAAAATAATGAATCACCAACTGGTGACTACGCTGCATCTTCCTGCCGGAACGGAAATCATCCCCGACTCCACCCTACTGGACGAAGAAGTGAAGGCTCTGGCGGAAAACGACTGGCAACTACTGGCTTCGCAGAGCAATGTCGGTTTGCAGCAAGCACAACTGGCAATGAAGATGAGCGAACAGAAAGTCAAACTGGAACGCTCGGAACTTCTTCCGAAAATAGCTCTCGTAGCCGGTGAGCATCTGGACGGGCCTATCACTATTGAAGTCCCCGTGCTGGATAATAACTTCAATTACTGGTATGTAGGGGTAGGAATCAAATACAATCTTTCATCACTGTTCAAGAACAACAAGAAAGTACGCCAGGCAAAACTGAATATGCGTAAGGCACAGGAAGAATATTCACTAGCGCAAGAACAGATAGAGAACGGCGTCCAAGCCAATTATGTCAATTTCCTGACCTCATTTACCGACCTTCGCACACAAGAGAAAAGCGTGGAGCTTGCCAATCAGAATTACGACGTAACCAGTAATCGCTATAAGAATGACCTTGCATTACTTACCGACATGCTCGATGCCAGCAACATGAAATTAAGTGCAGACCTCGGTCTGGTCAACGCACGTATCAACGTGGTTTACAGTTTCTATAAAATGAAATATATCACACATACTCTTTAATTGAAAATCAATTATTCATACCCTTTTAAATAGAACAGATTATGATAGCTAGAAAGACTCAAAAGATTATATACAACATTCTGATTCTTTGTTTTCTCATTGGTGGTGCCACTTATGTTTGTTCCCGGTTCATTCATTTGGGAAACATCGAATATACCGACAATGCACAGGTGAAACAACATATCACACCTATTAATACCCGTGTACCGGGATTTATCAAGAAGATATGCTTTGAAGAATATCAGCAGGTACGAAAAGGTGATACGCTCGTTATTATTGAAGATGCGGAATTCCGTCTTCGTGTAGCACAGGCGGAAGCGGATTTGGCCAATGCCACTGCGGGACGGCAGGCAACGACCATAGGCATTGCCACTACCCAAAACAACCTGAGCGTAAGTGACGCAAGTATTGAAGAAGTACGTGTACAAATGGAAAATGCCCAACGTGAACTGAACCGTTTTGAAAAGTTATTGCAGGAAGATGCTGTGACGAAGCAACAATATGATAATGTGCACACAGCTTATGAAACAGCCAAAGCCCGTTACGAACAGGTATCGCGTGCCAAACAATCTACGTCTTTAGTGAAAAGCGAACAGACACATCGCCTAGGACAGAACGAAGCAGGTGTCCGCCTGGCAAAAGCAGCTTTAGAGCTTGCCCGTCTGAATCTTTCCTATACGGTTATCATCGCCCCGTGTGACGGTACCACAGGAAAGAAAGAGATTCTGGAGGGTCAGTTGGTTCAACCGGGACAGACCATGGTGGATATTGTAGACAGCAGCGATTTATGGGTAATCGCCAATTATCGTGAAACCCAGCTTTCCAATATCAGAGAAGGCGCAGATGTGGAAATGACAGCAGATGCAGTGCCGGGCGTCACTTTCAAAGGCATCGTCGAATCCATTTCCGATGCTACGGGAGCGGCTTTCTCAATGATTCCGCAGGACAATGCAACCGGGAACTTTGTAAAGGTAGAACAACGAATCCCCGTCCGCATCAGCCTGAAAGGAAACAAGCCGGAAGATTTAAAACGCTTGCGTGCCGGTTTCAATGTAGAATGTGAGGTGAAATATTAACGTATGGGAGCACCTGTTTTAAATGGCCCTTTCGTGATGCCCATGTTCCGTAGCTTCGTACCGCGGAAGATACAACCGTGGATTTATCTGTTCATTGCCATTACTTTCCAACTTTCGGGCGGGGTCTATTTGGGAGCATTGAACCAGATGATCGGGGGAATGGCGTTGATGCGTGAGGATATATTGATGTGTATGTACGCCAATCTCGCAGGTATGGCTATCTACTTCCCCTTGCTGTTCCGCATGAAGTTCCGTTTTACAAATAAGACGTTGCTCACATCGGCTGCATTGGGGGTATTGGTCTGTAACCTGATTGCTCCGCATATTACTTTCCTTCCGCTATTGTGGTTGATATGTTTCATCGAAGGCATGTGCAAAATCCAGGGAACCTTTGAATGTATGTCCAACATTCAGTTGTGGATGACGCCCAAACGGGATTTTACCGTTTTCTTTCCCTGGCTTCACATCGTCGTCTTGGGAAGCATCCAGTTGTCCGACCTGATAACGACTTATCTGATGTATCATTATCACTGGACATATATGAATCTTTTCATTGCAGGATTGATGATAATAGTCCTGTTGATACAGACCATTTGCGTAAAGCATTTCCGGTTTATGCGCAAGTTTCCGTTGTTCGGCATTGACTGGCTGGGGGCAGCGTTATGGGCGGCATTGCTGGCCGAGATAGCTTTCCTCTTCAACTACGGTGACTGGTATGACTGGTGGAACAGTCCGGTTATCCGTCAGTTGTCGGTAGCTATCCTGATAACCCTGTTTTTTTGCATCTGGCGCATGCTGACTATCCGTCACCCGTTCTTAGAGCCTAAAATGTGGAGTTACCGCTACCTCTTACCTTTATTGGGACTAATCACACTAGTGGAAGCATTTCTGGCAACCGAGCATGTATTGGAAGAAGTTTTTTATGAGGAAGTGATGAAGTATGAGGAGCTGATAAGCGTGCAATTGGCGTGGTTTGCTATTATCGGTATAGTAATCGGCTGCGTATTCTCTTATTGGTGGATGCATATCAAACACTATAATTATGTACGTCTTATCATTGTCGGTTTCTTAGGGCTTATCGGTTATCTGATAGGGTTCTATCTGACAATCTCTACTGATATTCACATCTCACAGCTTTATCTTCCGACAATATGCCGGGGATTCGCCTATGCGGTATTAAGCGCCACCTTTATGGTCTGCCTGGAAGAAATCATGACTTTCCAACATTTTTTCCAATCGTTAAGTGTATTCAATATGCTTCACATGGTAGTCGGCGGTGTATTGGGTTGCGCGATCTATGCACAAGGACTGGCTTATTACGTTCCTGATAACCTGGCACGCTACGGGGCGGCAATCGACCATGTATCATTCAGCAGCAGTCCGTTCAATCTCGGCCATTACATGGAAGAGTTTATCAGTCAGATGATGGAAGTGAGCATCAAGCAGATTTATGGCTGGGTGGCTTATGCCTGTATCTTCTTATTCCTGCTGTTGCTGCTTTATGATTTCCCGGTGCGCCGTTCGTTGAAAAGCATGCCAAGCTGGAAAGAAGTGGCACGTGATGTAAAAAATACATTTTGGCGCACCACACATACACCATCCGAAAAAGAATAAGTAATAGAATTAGAAGCACGGCTGTTTAAGTATCAACCGTGCTTCTTTCAGAAACAGGACACAATTACAGTCAAACTACATATCGACTCATTATTTTAGTCATTTTGCTATAAAATTAATAGAAATTATCTCCGAAAGACGACAGATTCAAACTTTTATTCCTACATTTGCAGCCAAATGATAACTTATTAATAAAAAATACAGATACCATGGCTAAAATAACCAAAGAAGCCGCTTTGCTCTATCACTCACAGGGCAAACCCGGTAAGATCGAGGTAGTTCCTACCAAACCTTACAGTACACAAACCGACTTATCACTTGCATACTCTCCCGGTGTGGCAGAGCCTTGTCTTGAAATAGAGAAGAATCCGCAAGATGCGTATAAATATACAGCTAAAGGCAATCTTGTTGCCGTTATCTCCAATGGTACAGCTGTGCTCGGACTGGGTGACATAGGCGCATTGAGCGGCAAACCCGTAATGGAAGGTAAAGGACTGCTTTTCAAAATTTATGCAGGTATCGACGTGTTCGATATTGAAGTGGATGAGAAAGATCCGGAAAAATTCATTGCAGCAGTGAAAGCTATCGCTCCTACTTTCGGCGGCATCAACCTGGAAGACATCAAAGCTCCCGAATGTTTCGAAATCGAACGCCGCCTGAAAGAAGAACTGGACATTCCCGTCATGCACGACGACCAACACGGAACGGCTATCATCTCCAGTGCCGGGCTGGTGAATGCCCTGCAAGTGGCTGGAAAGAAAATCGAAGATGTAAAAATCGTCGTGAACGGTGCAGGTGCCTCTGCCGTATCTTGTACTAAATTATATGTATCACTGGGCGCACGTCTCGAAAACATCGTCATGCTGGACAGTAAAGGCGTAATCAGCAAGGCGCGTACCGACCTGAACGAACAGAAAAGATATTTTGCAACCGACCGCACGGATATCCATACATTGGAAGAAGCAATCAAAGGTGCAGATGTATTCCTCGGACTATCAAAAGGAAATGTGCTGAGTCAGGACATGGTGCGCAGCATGGCTCCAATGCCTATCGTATTTGCACTGGCAAACCCGACACCGGAAATCTCTTACGAAGACGCTATGGCAGCACGCCCTGACGTATTAATGGCAACCGGACGTTCCGACTATCCGAACCAGATTAACAATGTAATCGGTTTCCCGTACATCTTCCGCGGTGCTCTGGATACGCATGCCAAGGCGATCAACGAAGAAATGAAAATCGCCGCCGTACACGCTATTGCCAATCTGGCAAAACAGCCTGTACCCGACATCGTGAATGCAGCATACCACGTGAACAATCTTTCTTTCGGGCCGGAATATTTCATCCCGAAACCGGTAGACCCACGCCTCATCACCGAAGTTTCCTGTGCCGTGGCAAGAGCTGCTATGGAAAGCGGAGTGGCACGTACCGATATCAAGGATTGGGACGCTTATTGCGTACACTTGCGCGAACTTATGGGATATGAATCCAAACTGACCCGCCAACTGTATGACACCGCCCGCCGCCACCCGCAACGTGTAGTGTTTGCCGAAGGCATTCACCCGAATATGCTGAAAGCCGCCGTTGAAGCGAAAGCCGAAGGTATCTGCCATCCTATCTTATTAGGAAACGACGAAGCAATCGGCAAACTGGCGGAAGAACTCGACCTCAGCCTCGAAGGTATCGAAATCGTCAACCTCCGCCACCCGGACGAATCGGAACGCCGCGAACGTTATGCACGCATTCTGGCAGAGAAACGTTCACGCGAAGGCTTTACTTACGAAGAAGCCAACGACAAGATGTTCGAACGCAACTATTTCGGTATGATGATGGTTGAAACTGGAGATGCCGACGCGTTTATCACGGGACTTTATACGAGATATAGCAACACGATCAAAGTTGCCAAAGAAGTAATCGGCATCCAACCGGGATTCAAACATTTCGGAACCATGCATATCCTGAACTCCAAGAAAGGCACTTACTTCCTGGCAGATACATTGATTAACCGCCACCCGGATACAAACACATTGATTGATATCGCCAAACTGTCTGACAAAACAGTCCGCTTCTTCAATCATACACCGGTCATTTCGATGTTGTCATACTCCAACTTCGGCGCCGACACCGCAGGTAGCCCTGTCAAAGTGCACGAAGCGGTGTCATATATGCAGGAAGAATATCCCGAACTGGCTATCGACGGTGAAATGCAGGTCAACTTTGCCATGAACCGTGAGTTGCGCGACACCAAGTATCCGTTCACCCGCCTGAAAGGTAAAGATGTGAACACACTGATTTTCCCGAACTTGAGTTCTGCAAATGCCGGATACAAATTGCTGCAAGCAATGGACCCTGACACAGAATTTATCGGGCCCATCCAAATGGGATTGAACAAACCTATCCATTTCACCGACTTCGAAAGCTCTGTTCGCGACATCGTCAATATCACCGCCGTAGCCGTGATTGATGCTATCGTAGACAAGAAGAAAAAGGAAAGCAAATGAGAAGGCCGTTATCAAAATCACAAATAGTTTGTATCAGTCTACTTTGGCTGGCTCTTTGCTATTTGGTTCTTACAAAAGCCGAACGAATTGACGGAATGACAGTAGTAATGCTTGTCATTTCGGCAGCATTAGTCTTTATTCCTGTCTATAAGTCGATCAAAAAGAATAAATAAATATCTTTTTTTCTGCTTTTAATGCGATAAAATATCAAATTTGATGTTTTATCGCATTTTTCTTTATAAAATGTTTGCTAGTTCAATTTTTATCTTTACTTTTGCAACCGCATAAGAGAAATAGATAATCGAATTTTAAACAACCAATAAAAGAAAAAAAGATTATGAATGCAGCAAAGGTATTAGACGATCTGAAAAGAAGATTTCCCAATGAACCGGAGTATCATCAAGCAGTAGAAGAAGTACTTTCTACGATTGAAGAAGAATACAACAAACACCCGGAGTTTGATAAAGTAAACTTGATCGAACGTCTGTGTATTCCTGATAGAGTATATCAGTTCCGCGTGACTTGGATGGACGACAAAGGTAACATTCAGACGAACATGGGTTACCGTGTTCAGCATAACAACGCGATTGGCCCGTACAAAGGCGGTATCCGTTTCCATGCATCTGTAAACCTTTCTATCTTGAAGTTCCTTGCCTTTGAACAAACATTCAAAAACTCACTGACTACCCTGCCTATGGGTGGCGGTAAAGGTGGTTCCGACTTCTCTCCGCGCGGTAAGTCAAATATGGAAGTAATGCGTTTCGTACAGGCTTTCATGCTTGAATTATGGCGTCACGTGGGTCCTGAGACTGACGTTCCTGCCGGTGACATCGGTGTTGGTGGTCGTGAAGTAGGTTTCATGTTTGGTATGTACAAGAAACTGACTCATGAATTCACCGGAACATTTACCGGTAAAGGACGCGAATTTGGTGGTTCATTGATTCGCCCGGAAGCTACCGGTTACGGTAACATCTATTTCTTAATGGAAATGCTGAAAACTAAGGGTACTGACTTGAAAGGCAAGACTTGCCTGATTTCCGGTTCCGGTAACGTTGCTCAATACACAGCAGAAAAAGTTCTTGAACTGGGTGGCAAAGTGCTGACCATGTCCGACTCTGACGGTTACATCTATGATCCGGATGGTATCGACCGCGAAAAGCTGGATTATATCATGGAACTGAAAAACCTCTACCGTGGTCGTATCCGCGAATATGCAGAGAAATATGGTTGCAAATATGTAGAAGGAGCTCGTCCTTGGGGCGAAAAAGCAGATATCGCCCTGCCTTCTGCCACTCAGAACGAACTTAACGGCGACGATGCCAAGACATTGGTTGCCAACGGTGTAATTGCAGTTTCCGAAGGTGCCAACATGCCTTCTACTCCGGAAGCAATCAAAGTATTTCAGGATGCTAAGATTCTTTATGCTCCAGGTAAAGCGGCTAATGCTGGTGGTGTATCTGTATCAGGTCTTGAAATGACTCAGAACTCTATCAAACTGAGTTGGAGTGCAGAAGAAGTTGACGAGAAACTGAAAAGCATTATGAAGAATATCCACGAAGCTTGCGTTCAGTATGGTACTGAAGCCGACGGATATGTAAACTATGTGAAAGGTGCTAACGTAGCCGGATTTATGAAGGTTGCAAAAGCAATGATGGCACAAGGTATCGTATAATCAGCCCATAAGATATAAGTAAGCTATAGTTTATTAAAAACTCCCGCTTTCCTAAGGGAAAAGCGGGAGTTTTTTTATACAGTCTCAAAGTATGGTTCCGTAAAAGGTTACGAACTGAACGGTTATATGGGAAATGACAGGATTTTCCCGATATAATACAGAGACTCCATGAAAAATTTCGAATTGTTCATCAAACAGCGACATACATGTTATAAAACAAATCCAGCATACAGAACGGGAGTTGCCATATCATTCTCACAACCCCATTTTTTCTTTTAACATTCAATGTCAATTGATATTCAACTCTTTTATCTACCTTTGCATACGAATAATCCATTAATTCTGAATAAACAGATGAAACTAAGAAATGTATCAGCCGGAATAGTCTTATGTCTGACAATGGTTTCCTGCATCCAAGATGAAGCTTTGAATGTCGAAGCAGCTATAGACGGATGCAGCGGTACTAACATCCAATTATCCACTATTAACCCTAGTAGTAAAACAGCTTCTATTTATGTATCTAAGTCTACAGACTTATCTGCATTAGAAATTAAATTCACATTACCAGACGGAGCTAGTATAGAACCTGTTAATGCAATAGCAAATGATGCTCCTCCCAAATATGACTTTTCTACTTCACAGATCCCCATTACTCCAGAACAAACATTGGAACAGTATCAACGTAAGTTCAGAGTTACATCTGAAAGTGAAACAACTGAAGCTGTCTATACCATTACTGTAATCAAATCTGAACTTCCTACAAATTTCCATTTCGAAAACTTAGTAGATGGAAGTTCCGATTACCATGAACTTTATGAATTTAATCAGCAACAAGGAGAAACGCTCCAATGGGCGAGTGGAAATCCGGGCTTCAAACTTACCGGTATGGCAAAGTCCCCCTTTGATTACCCAACTTTACAAACTGAAGGTTATATAGGTAAAGGTATTCGACTAGAGACAAAGAGTACAGGAGATTTTGGCGAAAAAGTTAAGATGCCAATTGCAGCAGGTAACCTTTTCATCGGTACATTCATAGTAAAAGATGCATTAAGAGATGCCAAAGCTGCTACAAAATTCGGATTCCCATTTTTCAAACATCCAAAAACATTAAAAGGATATTATAAATTTCAACCTGGCACTGTTTATATTTCGGGCACTGATGAAAACCGAAAGCCTATAATAGATCCTTCAATGGAAGGAAAGGATAAAGGTGATATATATGCCGTCTTATACGAAGCTGACGATGTGGAAGATTTCCTTGATGGATATAATTCCCTAAATTCCAATAAGATTATAGCTCTTGCAAGAATTCCGTCAATAGAAAAGACGAGTGAGTGGAAACAGTTTGAATTACCTTTTGAATATAAAAAAGCAATAGATGAATCAGCTCTCAAGGAAGGTAAATACAAACTCGCTGTTGTATTCTCTTCCAGCATAAATGGAGCAGAATTTAAAGGTTCAGTAGGAAGTACTTTGTGGATAGACGAGGTAACTATTCAGTGTAAAGAAGACAACGAATAATAACTTAAAAAGTAATTTATATATGAATAAATATATATTGGCTAGTATTGTTATCCTTTTTTGCAGTATCAGCCAAATCAATGCACAATCGTCCGAACACAAAGGACTACTATGGTCTTCTCTTCATGGACTAGACTATCAATTCAAAGCAGGTGTAAATATCGGTGGGACATCTCCTCTTCCCCTTCCCGAAGAAATCAGAAGCATCGAAAGCTATTCTCCCGGACTTGCTATTACTCTGGAAGGTAATGTAACAAAATGGATAGATGTCCAAAAGAAATGGGGAGTTAGTTTAGGAGTACGTCTTGCTAACAAAAACATGACTACCGAGGCTCTAGTGAAAAACTATGGTATGGAAATATTCAACGACATAGGCGGAAAAGTAGAAGGACTTTGGACAGGAGGAGTCAAGACTAAAGTCAAAATGTCTCTTTTGACAATACCCATATTAGCCAACTACAAAATCAGTGATCGCTGGAAATTGGTTGCGGGGCCTTATCTATCATATATGATGGATGGTGATTTCTCTGGACATGTTTACGAGGGCCATCTCCGCTCCCCGGATGCTACTGGTAGCCGCGTTAATTTCGAGGGTGATAATATAGCAACTTATGATTTCTCTAGCAGTCTACGCAAATTTCAATGGGGATTACAGCTAGGCGGAGAGTGGAAAGCCTATAAACACCTAAATGTGTACGCTGACCTAACATGGGGACTAAACGATATTTTCAAGAAAGACTTTACTACAATTTCGTTTGCTATGTATCCTATTTATTTGAATATAGGATTTGGATATGCATTCTAAAGATAAGTACACAGGGAATCTCCTATGTAAAACCGAAATATTATTTTAAGAGAGTATACAAAAAGAGGCTGTCTCAAAATAGAAAAATTGGATAGACTTACTTATAATCTATAAGTTACGATATAAAAATCTCCTGTTTTAGCTTTCATCTATCTTAATGATATGGCTAAAACCAGGAGATTTTTTACTTTTAAGTTTCAATCTATAAGATTTTTGCTTTAGCAATTCTATTTTGAGACAGCCTCTTTTTAGTTTAGTTTTCAAGCGAAAGGAAGCTATATTTAATTTAACAAAAGAAAACCTCCAACAGAAAAAATTATTCAGTAGGAAAGGAATATATTTATAATTTCACTCATTACCGTACGGAGACGAATGAAATGCTATAATAGTTTGCAACATTGCTTTTGCAGCCTATAACTCTTTGATTTCATCAAGAGACAGTCCTGTGTATTTGGATATGAAATCAACCGCTAATCCGTCCGACTTCATTTTTCGGGCAACTTCAAACTTCTCTTGCTCGATACTTTTTTCAATCCTCTGCGTTCCGCACTGTTATACAACGTCTTTTCCACGCTGATAATGTCCCAAAAATTTTCATATCCCAGCAGTTGCGCATCGGTAAAAGCTGATTCCTCCAATGCATTAATAGCTTTTTTCACTTCCGGATTATCTATCAAATCTTCGGGCACTTCGCGAGTGTTTTCGTTGATTTCGGTCAGATAGCGTAACCACAACACTTGCATCTTCTTTTCACTATATGTATGCGGGCTGAACTTGGGTAGTTCTACGAATATCAAATGCAGGCCATCAATCACTCTATCGGTATTCTCTTCATGAACCAGACGATAATAGTGATAGAAAACCGGTAATTCAGATTCAAACATTTCGTTCACTAGATTGAGCGAATACACAGGTTGAAGCAGTTCATATTACTCGCCCGAATTGATTTGGCGTACGTATGCTTTGGAAGCATTGAGCAATACACGCTGCTTGAATTCCAGAGACCAGATCATCTGCATCTCAGCAATAAACTACTGCCTTCCGAACTTATCCTTGCAACGCACGTCCACAATGCTGTTTTTACGCAATGGATTATCCGGCACAATTTCGGCAGGAAGATATTCAATATCAGTAATCTCCTGACCGACAGAAATGGGAAGCAAGGCGTTAAGCAAGCTCATCACTAAATCGGGATGCTCACCAAATACACGTTTAAAAGTCAAGTCCGCCTTTGGATCTAAGTATTTCATAATCTCATT
The DNA here is from genome assembly GCF_002222615.2 of Bacteroides caccae. Lineage (NCBI taxonomy): Bacteria > Pseudomonadati > Bacteroidota > Bacteroidia > Bacteroidales > Bacteroidaceae > Bacteroides > Bacteroides caccae. The sequence continues at coordinate 4,336,150 of NZ_CP022412.2, forward strand.
ATTTCTTTTTTAGACATACAAAAATAAAGTTTATTTTTCTAATAAAAGAGAAGAAAGGAGATATTTGCCCCGATAGGGCACGGCTTTTTCATTTAAGAAATATTGTTCATCGCTTGTTATTGTAGTAAAAATCCTACTGCGCAGCGATGCGGAAACACCGCCTTAGGTGTTTCTTCTTATCGTTCATTTTTGACGGGATACTATCTCCTTGTGTTGATGGTTTGAATTATCTGCATATTTGGAAGAAATGAAAAATGTTATCTTATATTACTTCGTAAACGAATGCACTTTTCGATGCTCCTCTATTCTATAATACAGTTTTCTCTATTTTTACAACCAGCTATTCCGCTATTAATAAACTTGATTTCTGTTTATAATAAACTTTTGGATAGTTTATTATAAACGGTATCCGAATTTATTAAAAACTATTTTTCCCGTTTTTCGGAAATGGATTAAATGTTTAAAGTAAAAATATAAACAAAATAGGGCAATAATCGTTAGACTATTACCCTATATCATATCTATCCTGATACTAAAATATATCAGTCGGAATGTTATTTATGTATCTATTGTTCTTATATTTCTCATACTGTTTATCACTTTTATTTTTTCAAAGATACAAAATAAAAAGTCGTTTGTCAAGTATTTCAGAAGAAAAGCAGACTATTCATGCACGGCTGAGATAATAAGGGGCTATCAGTAAGCTTCACTAACGTGTTGCATTTTCTGGCTCAAAAAGGAGAAAAATTCAGATTTGAGATATTCGTAAATCAGTGATTATCAATAACGGGAATTCCTCTCATGCCGCATTGGCATGGATGGGGGAATCGAACGACTAATTCAAAGCTTAAATGAAAAAGCCGTGCCGATAGGGTACACATTATCTTATAAAAAAAGCCGGAATGCATTCTACATTCCGGCTTTTTTTATAAGATATGAATTGATTTATTTTTTATATATTACTTCTATATCATCTACCCATAATTTACTCTCTGGAGCTCCCCAAAATTTATCTCCTTCTTTACTAGATGAACAAACAATAGCAAAACGATATTTCTGATTTATATCAAACTCTGCGTCACCATAATCTAAAGTTATAGTAAATTCTTTCCATTGTCCGTCAGTACTTCCTCCTTCAACTCCTCCTTTTGCTACAACACGACTAGAAGTATAAAAATTATTATCACCAGATTCTCCTGTCAGATAATCTGAAAAACCAGTCTCATCATATTCTTCTGTAGTATATAAAGATACCTTTATAGAATATTGATCAGCATATTCACCTTTAGATACATCTATGGTAGCTTTATCAGTTGCATCTGATTCACATGTATAGAAATCCTTACCTGATTCATATTTATACCATCCCTTTACTGCAACTGGTCTTCCTAAAGAATTATTAAATTGATTACCAAATTTTGTACTATTCAGAGTATTACCCGCATTAGTACTCCATGTCCCTAGAAATAGAGAGCCTGTTGTTATTGTAGGTATCAAACCTCCAACACCACCTTTGGAATTTATAGTTCTAAGTAATGCACTCTTACCATTATGACCTTCACTTTCTTCAGTAACTAACCAACCACTTACTCCTAACATAGGTTTAAACATTCCCATTTCTACTATGCCATAATTACTTGTACACCATCCTGTTGGAGTAGTAAAGGTTTCCTCATTCCCCAACATCGGTTTATGTGTAACAGGATCCCACTCTTCAAAATCATAACTAACTACAAAAGCACGTCCTGAAATAGAAGCCGTATAAATTTTAGAACTTCCATCTTCAGCTACGACAGTAAAAATAGCCTTATTTGAAGAAAAATCCACAGTTGCACCACTTGCAGGTGTTACAGTTGCTTTAGCAGAAACTTCAATAGTAGGCACCAATTTCTTCAAATCATCTGTTGTTACATCTTTTAAAACCTCAAAAACAATAGTCCCGTCTTCTTCATTGACTATTGGTTCTGAAAAAACGACAGCATTAGCTTCAACAGATTTATCAAAAGTAAAACTCAAAATTTTAGCCTCAGTACTTTCTGTTCCAGCCAACTTAGTTCCCTTATAATCAACCTTAACCTGCAATGTTCCACCACCAACTTTAACGTCGACAATCATTGCAAGATTTCCACTACCAATAGTACCGGAAACCGCTACATCACAGTCTCCTACTAAAAGAGTCATCTTTTGATTACCAGAAAACTTATAAGAAGTACCTTCTACCGTTACAGGACAGTTTTCCACAGCAATAGTACCAAGATTAAGTTCCTCACTACCTAAAAAGAAAACAAAATCTCTCAATTCTAATTTAACAGCAGTATCAGAAGCCTTAGTTACATAGACTTTTTGGGATAAACCGGAAGCTATTGGATCTGGCACGCCAACATAATATACATCCATTGTCCCTTTATAATCACCTGCTATCTCTTGCTCAATAGGAATAACTGTCGGAGTATCATCACCATCGTCATCACTACAAGATGTAAACAATGTCACTGTACACAATACAGCAAACAGATAATAAAATAATCTCTTGTTCATTTCTAAATTCTCTTTTTAATTAATAAAAGCAAATGCGTGATATTCCCATCGCACACAAATGCCAAAATTTCACAGGCGCAAAGTAACTATTATTTTCACACACCTGCAAGGTCTATTTTTCTTGTTTCTGTTCTATTTTTAAAGAAAAGCGCCTAAAATATCTTATAAGATACCGTTTTACGAGTCAAAATTATAATTTTTGAAAAGAAAAACAGCCCATTAATCATAATCCATATATCTTTGTATAAAGTAAAAAGTGTGAGAAATGAAAGAACTACCCAAAATAGATTTACCCGAAGAATGGCTCATAGGTACAGGAGTAAACAAGGCATTGCTTAGCTTGTATACCAACTTTCCTTGCCGACTGAAATCGGAAATATTCGTGCTATGCATGGAGGGAGAAATCGAAGCCTCGGTCAATCTAAATCGCATAACAGTACGGGCTAATGACTTCGTTACAATTATGCCCGGAAGTATTCTTCAGATACACAGTGTCAATGGAGAACCGATACTTTATTTCGGAGGCTTCTCATCAAAATACATAGAGCAAGCCAATTTACTTCCTTCGGCTATCAACACCCTATTTATAACGATAGGTCGACCGGTTATTTCATTAAAGCCGGAAGGAGCCAAACTACTGGCAGAATACTTTCAATTCTTGATAAAGCTATATGATTTTTTCGACGAATCAACCCGCAAAGGAATTACTCCGCACTTGTATAATAATATACATACCGGAATAGCTGCCATGTATAACAACCAGCTACAAAACACGAAAGAGTATTCGTCTAAAAGCGAGTTAATCTACAAAAACTTCACTCAACTGGTGATACAAAATTACAATAAGACGCGCAATGTAGCATGGTATGCCGAGAAACTCAAAATATCAAATATTCACCTCTGTACTACTGTAAAGAAAGTGACAGGAAACACCTGTGTCGAAATCATCTCACACATGGTAATTATGGATGCCAAATCACAACTGAAATCGACCAATATCCCCATCCAGGAAATTTCCAACTCACTCAATTTCGCCAACACATCATTCTTCGGCAAATACTTCAAACGATATGTTGGCATGAGTCCATTAGCATATAGGAATAGCGGATAAACAACATCGGTCTTAATTAACAGAATCAATTAATCTTCCGGCCTTAAAACGACACCCAGTTTTTTCTTTCCGTCCATCTTGACTATCATCGGCTTCTCAAAACGGACATGACGCAAGAATTTCGTTTCGTCTACCGCCGGTTGGGCATTAAGGAAATCCTGATCGTAAACACCGTCATTCATAAAAGCGTTGATAGTGAAATAGCCTACTCCGAAAGAAGTCAGGTTCTGGAAGAAGTGTGTGCCTTGACTCGGATCTACGCGGTAATTAGTCAAACCGGCTTCCACTATCACACGGGCAGCAGAAATATGCGGCCATTTCACCGGAATACCCAACCATGTATCGCTGCTTCCCCAACGTCCCGGACCGACAAGTACATAATTCTTACCTTCATTCAGGAACTGCCGGTTGATTTTTTCTATTTCCCAAGCAATAGCCTGATTGTTCGAAGCACTGTAACCCTCAGTCTTTACATAGACAATATCGTGAATTTCGTTCATAATGCCATGTCCCAACGAATTATAAGAACGAAGGATAACGTCCTCATCCCGTATCTCATTCAAATCTTCGTCCAACATTTCCTTACTATCCACAATCGGCCGGATCTGTAACAAATAAAATGTGCCTGTCTTATCCTGTTCGCGACTCATGGTAGCCGCAAACTCAATTTCAACCGGACGGCGCATTTCCTGTTCGCCATACTTCAGCACTAATTGAAGAATCCGAGGCAACGGGAATACATCATGTTGCAGAATGTTTGCAAACGTAATCACCTTGCGTCCGCCCGGATACAAACCGTCACGGATAACCTGATCGTAAGGATCGTATGTAGAAGCAATATACCGCAAAGCTCCATCGTTTTCCGCCTCTTTCACATGAAGTTTCAACAAATTGAAGCCATCATCGATAGAGAAATCATGCCCTGCATTCTTCAAATCCAAGGCATAGAAGCGGGTCTGGGTTTCTTTCAGAGCTATTTCCATTTCGCTGGTCTGTAACACCTGATTGGGGTGATAAGGAGAGAAACGAAGCGTCATACCGCCGTCTACAATATATTTTCCCAATCCCAGTGCCAGATTGACGGTTCCTTCCTCCGCTTTTTCATCACCCAACGGATAATAATTCAGCGAACGAGCCACACCGGACATGGATGGATAATAACGGTCACCATACTGATTGCCGACTACTTCCTGCAAAATAACGGCCATTTTTTCCTGATCGATCACATTCGATGTAGCCTGCATATAGGCTTTACTATCCCGAAAATAAACAGAAGCATAAACGCCTTTGATTGCATCGGAAAGCATACGCAACATTTCATACCGATCGTCCAGATAAGGAATCATATAAGTGTTATAGATTCCGGCAAACGGCTGATAGTGAGAATCTTCCAACAAAGAAGAAGAACGGATAGCAATAGGCGATTTCACCACATCAAAGAAAGTAAAAAAGTCCTCTACCAGTCTGTCCGGCAATTTTGCTTTCAGGAAATATCGCAATATCGTATCATCATCCGCATCCGAAAGCGCAATCTGATACAGATTGTTAATGTCCATAAATTCATCGAATACGTCCGTACAAAGCACCACTGTCTTAGGAATGGCAACACGGGCATTCTCAAACTCTTCAAATTCGGGATAACGTTTCACCATATTATCTATAAAAGCCAAACCGCGTCCCTTTCCTCCCAACGAACCGTCACCGATACGGGCAAAGTTGGAATAACGGTCGAAACGGTCACGTTTAAAGACGGCAACCACTCCCTGATTCTTCATTTTACGGTATTTCACAATCGCTTCAAAGATAATCCGGCGATGCGCATCCACGTCCTGAAGGCTGCTCCATGTAATAGGTTTCAAAAACTCTGCCACCGGGAACATGGCGCGTGAATAAAGCCAGCGTGACACATGATTCCGGCTAATATGATACAAGAAAGACTCGGCAGGCACAGCGAACAGGATATTCTGCAATTCTTTCAGATTACGTACACGGGCAATCTCCTCCCCTGTCTCCGGATTACGGAACACAAAGTCGCCGAAACCAAAGTTATCAGAAACGATACGCCGCAGGTCGACGTCCATTTTCTTGGAGTTCTTGTCGATAAAACTAGCGCCATACTTTGCTGCATACGAAGCGTTCTCTGATTCGGAAGACTGGATAATCAACGGTACAAACGGATCATTCTTACGTATCTCAGCGCATAACTTAATACCCGCCAGACCGTCTTTTTCGCCACGCTCCACCTTCGGGAAACGTACGTCTGTGATAACACCTAATATATTGTTCTGATATTTACGATAGACCTCCATTGCCTCTTGATACGTGCGTGCCAGAACGATTTTAGGACGTCCACGCATACGGAGTGTACGCTGATGCGCATTCAACGCCTCGGTAGAAAATTCCTGGCTTTGCTTTAGCACGAATTTATACAAGTTGGGAAGAATGGAGGAATAGAAACGGATACCGTCTTCCACCAAAAGAATCAACTGTACACCGACTTCCTGCACATCATGTTCCAGATTCATCTTATCCTCCATTAACTTAATGATAGAAACCAACAAATCCGTATTACCCAGCCAGCAGAATACGTATTCGAACGCACTCAGATCTTCGTTGATAATCCTCTTTGTAATACCATGGCTGAAAGGAGTCAGAATGACAATAGGAATATGCTCATATTTCTCTTTAATGTGACGGCCGATGTCGAAACTGTCATTATCACCCGTACTCGGCATACAAATCACCAGGTCGAACGACATATTCTCTAATTGCGTCAAAGCCTCTTCCTCCGTAGATACTTGTGAGAAACGCGGCGGATAACGCAAGGACAAAGAGGTGTATTCATTGAATATCTTTTCATCAATACGTCCGTCATCTTCCAACATGAAAGCGTCATAAGGGTTGGCTATTAACAACACGTTGAAAATCCGCCTGGTCATCAGGTTGGCGAACTGCGTATCTTTGAAGTAAAGCTGGTTTAATTTATATTTACTGAGCATAAAATTATTCTCCTTTCTTATTCCAAATCATCATGTTTCCAAAATCCGGTTTGCAAAGTTAATTTTTTAAATCTCATTTTCTATCATCTTCTTTATAAAGTTTACTTGCTTATCTCTTATTATTTTGTAGATTTGTAACATTAAGTTTATCCTCAATTTTTTTATTCACATGAAAAAAGTAGCATTATTAATGTGCGAATACTATAAGCTCCTTAGCTAGTATCCCCAACTCTATCATTTTATCATTATTTAATCAAAATATAGTCATAAAATCAATCACATTTGAAAACTTTTCCTATATTTGCAGTATAGTTAGTTGACATTTTATCAGAACAACCTTTTTAAAAACATACTATTATGAACATCCAGAAAATCATGTCCTCTTTGGAAGCAAAACATCCCGGTGAGTCTGAATATCTTCAAGCAGTGAAGGAAGTACTTCTTTCTATCGAAGACATCTACAATCAACATCCTGAATTTGAAAAAGCCAAAATCATCGAAAGATTGGTAGAACCAGACCGTATTTTTACTTTCCGTGTCACTTGGGTAGACGATAAAGGAGAAGTTCAAACAAATCTCGGCTATCGCGTACAATTCAACAATGCGATTGGTCCGTACAAAGGTGGTATTCGTTTCCATGCTTCGGTCAATCTTTCCATCCTTAAATTCCTCGGATTCGAACAGACGTTCAAAAACGCGCTGACTACCCTGCCTATGGGCGGAGGTAAAGGTGGTTCGGACTTCTCTCCACGTGGAAAGAGCGATGCTGAAATTATGCGTTTCTGCCAGGCATTTATGTTGGAATTGTGGCGCCATTTAGGTCCGGATATGGATGTGCCTGCCGGTGACATTGGCGTGGGCGGACGTGAAGTAGGTTATATGTTCGGTATGTACAAAAAGCTGACCCGCGAATTTACCGGAACATTTACCGGTAAAGGACTGGAATTTGGCGGTTCGCTGATTCGTCCCGAAGCTACCGGTTTCGGTGGTTTATATTTTGTCAATCAAATGTTGCAGACAAAAGGAATTGATATTAAAGGTAAGACTGTTGCCATCTCCGGTTTTGGTAATGTAGCCTGGGGAGCAGCTACGAAAGCTACCGAGTTGGGTGCAAAAGTTATCACAATCTCGGGCCCGGATGGATACATCTACGACCCGGACGGAATCAGCGGCGAAAAGATAGACTATATGCTCGAGTTGCGTTCTTCGGGTAATGACATTGTAGCTCCTTACGCTGAACAATATCCGAATGCTACATTCGTAGAAAGCAAACGCCCATGGGAAGTAAAAGCAGACATTGCACTTCCATGCGCAACTCAAAACGAATTAAATGGAGAAGATGCACAAAATCTCATAAAAAATGACGTACTTTGTGTCGGAGAAATTTCTAACATGGGATGTACTCCCGAAGCAATCGATTTATTTATCGAACATAAAACGATGTATGCTCCGGGTAAGGCAGTCAATGCCGGCGGTGTTGCCACTTCCGGCCTGGAAATGTCTCAAAACGCAATGCACCTGAGCTGGAGCGCTGCCGAAGTAGATGAAAAGCTTCATGCGATCATGCACGGCATCCATGCCCAATGCGTGAAATACGGCACAGAACCCGACGGATATATCAATTATGTGAAGGGTGCTAATATTGCCGGATTTATGAAAGTAGCTCACGCAATGATGGGGCAAGGCGTTATTTAAAAAGACTTTGTTTAGTTGTATTTGTATTTGTGGTTTTGCGCTACTCGCCTCCTGTGACAGGACGCGGGTAGCGCTATTTTTTTGAGATTAACATTATTTTCAATGGAATTAATTATCTTTGTGGCATAATAAGGTAAATAATAGATTATGAATTTGTTGTTCACAGTAAACAACTCACAATTAATGATTTACTATTAGCAATTGTGTAATTATTAATCATGTAACAAATATAAAATGCTACAACCCGAATTAAAACTTCGCCGCGATAAGATTCGCAGTCTGATGGCGTTACAGGGCATTGACGCCGCACTTATTACTTGTAATGCTAATTTAATTTACACGTATGGTTGCGTAGTCAGTGGTTATCTCTATCTCCCACTACACTCACCTGCTTTACTGTTTTTTAAACGTCCCAACAATATCACAGGAGAACATTCATTCTCAATCCGCAAACCAGAACAAATTGTAGATTTGCTAAAAGAAAAAGGATTGCCCATGCCTGCCAAGTTAATGTTGGAAGGTGACGAACTCCCTTACTCGGAATATTGCCGGTTGGCAAGCTTGTTTCCTGAAACGGAAGTAGTCAACGGCACTCCGTTAATCCGCCAGGCACGTAGTGTAAAAACTGCCATTGAAATTGAAATGTTCCGTCGTTCGGGCATTGCTCACGCCAAAGCCTACGAACAAATCCCCAGCGTATACCGCCCCGGCATGACGGACATCGAATTTTCTATCGAAATCGAACGTCTGATGCGTCTGCAAGGCAATTTGGGAATCTTCCGCGTTTTCGGACGTAGCATGGAAATCTTCATGGGTAGCGTGCTGACCGGAGACAATGCCGGATACCCCTCTCCATACGACTTTGCTTTAGGTGGCCAAGGCCTCGACCCTGCCCTGCCGGGAGGGGCGAATAAAACCCCACTGAAAGAAGGCCAGAGTGTAATGATTGACTTAGGCGGCAACTTCAATGGATACATGGGTGACATGAGCCGTGTATTCTCTATTGGGAAATTACCGGAGGAAGCATATGCTGCTCATCAGGTCTGCCTGGATATTCAGGAAAAAATCGCTTCTATCGCCAAGCCGGGTATTCCTTGCGAAACCCTTTACAACACTGCCATAGAAATGGTGACTGCTGCCGGATTTGCAGATAAATTTATGGGCACGCAACAGCAGGCCAAATTTATCGGTCACGGTATCGGACTCGAAATCAACGAGGCACCCGTCTTAGCTCCCCGCATGAAACAAGAACTGGAACCGGGAATGGTCTTTGCTCTTGAGCCTAAAATCGTTCTTCCGGGTATAGGTCCGGTAGGAATAGAAAACTCTTGGGTAGTAACGAACGAAAGAATAGAAAAACTGACGAACTGTAACGAAGAAATTATTGAATTGAAATAGTTTATATTCAAAAAATATGCTGACAAATCCGGGATATATCAATTAATGCCAAAAAACAACTTCCGGGGTATTAATATAAAGCAACTTTACTCTCTATTTTTTTTAAAGAATGAGAATAAAGTTGCTTTCAATGATTAAATATACTATATTAGCGTCTTAAAAACACATGGACAATAAAAAATTAAACACCTTAATCAATATAAATTTAATAAAACAATGAAACAACCTTTGCTTTTTACCCTTTTATCTTCTGCTGCCTGTGTGGCCACAGCCGCAGACAAAGCCCCCAAACAAACCACCCCCGAAAAAGCAAAAACACCCAACGTTGTGTTTATCTATGCCGACGATCTCGGTTATGGAGATTTGGAATGTTACGGAGCTAAAAACGTACAAACTCCCAATGTCAACAGATTAGCAAAATCAGGTATTCGCTTTACTAATGCCCACGCCACCGCTGCAACCAGTACCCCTTCCCGTTATTCCATGCTGACAGGAGAATATGCTTGGCGCAAAAAAGGAACAGACGTAGCTGCCGGAAATGCCGGCATGATTATCCGTCCCGAACAATATACCATGGCGGATATGTTCAAAAGTACCGGTTATGCTACCGGAGCTATCGGAAAATGGCACTTGGGATTAGGAGACAAAGCCGGTACACAAGATTGGAACGCTCCACTGCCATGTGCATTGGGAGACTTAGGATTTGACTACCATTACATTATGGCAGCTACCGCTGACCGTGTACCTTGCGTATACATTGAAAACGGGAAAGTAGCCAACTACGATCCTAGTGCACCTATCGAAGTAAGCTATCAAAGAAATTTTGAAGGTGAACCTACCGGAAAGAGCAATCCGGAAATGCTTTATAACCTGAAACCTAGTCACGGACACGATATGTCTATCGTCAATGGCATTTCCCGCATCGGCTTTATGAAAGGTGGAGGTAAAGCTCTTTGGAAAGACGAAAACATTGCTGACTCTCTGACAACACATGCCATTCAGTTTATTGAAGAAAATAAGGATAAACCTTTCTTCCTTTATTTTGCAACAAATGATGTACACGTTCCTCGTTTCCCCCATGACCGTTTTAGAGGAAAGAACCCAATGGGACTGAGAGGTGACGCCATTGTACAATTCGACTATTGTGTCGGTGAAATTCTGAATACACTTGAAAAACTAGGCTTGAGAGAAAACACATTAATTATTCTTTCAAGTGACAACGGCCCGGTAGTTGACGACGGATATGATGATAAGGCGGAAGAACTCCTTAACGGACACAGCCCTGCAGGACCATTAAGAGGTAATAAATATAGTGCATTTGAAGGAGGGACCCGTATCCCGGCTATCTTAAGCTGGCCGAAAGAAGTGAAAAAAGGTAAAACATCGGATTTGTTGGTTTCTCAGGTCGATTGGTTAGCTTCACTGGCTTCTCTGACCGGAGCTGTTATGCCCAAAGGCACTGCACCTGATAGTTACAACTTCCTGGGAAGCTGGCTAGGCAAAGAAAAGAAAGACCGTCCGTGGGTAATCGAACAAGCTTCCAATCATACACTATCTGTCCGCACAAAAGATTGGAAATATATCGAACCGAATGGGGGACCGAAAATGATCCAGTGGGGACCGAAAATCGAAACCGGTAACTCAAAAGAACCGCAACTGTATAAAATGGAAGAAGTGAAAGAAGTAACTAATTATGCTTCTCAAATGCCAGAAAAAGTGGCAGAGCTACAAACTATCCTTCAGGGTGTACGCGAAGGAAAAGACCTTATCGGCAAATAATTTAAACAACCCATACAACATTTAATTACGTAACATTATGAATTACAAATCTATATCATTAATAAGCGGCACATTACTCCTTTCCACTCTCTCCGCCAACGGACAGAAAAAGGATTCCAAACCCAACATTATATTTATCCTCTGTGACGACATGGGATATGGCGACTTAGGATGCTACGGCCAGCCATTCATACGCACTCCCCATATAGACGCTATGGCAAGCGAAGGAATGCGCTTCACACAAGCGTATGCAGGCAGCCCGGTCAGCGCACCTTCCAGAGCTTCATTTATGACAGGACAACATACAGGTCACTGTGAAGTACGCGGAAACAAAGAGTATTGGGGAAATTCACCCATTATCATGTACGGAAACAACAAAGAATATTCGGTAGTGGGACAACATCCTTATGATCCGGATCACGTTATCCTACCGGAAATTATGAAAGACAACGGATATACCACCGGTATGTTCGGTAAATGGGCCGGAGGTTACGAAGGATCTTGCTCTACTCCGGACAAACGCGGCATAGATGAATATTATGGTTACATTTGCCAATTCCAAGCTCACCTCTACTACCCTAATTTCTTAAACCGATATAGTAAAGCTCTGGGCGATACAGGAGTAGTACGTATAGTAATGGACGAAAACATCAAATACCCGATGTACGGTCCTGAATATCAGAAACGCTCGCAATATTCTGCCGACATGATTCACGAGAAAGCAATGGAATGGCTGGACCAACAGGATACCAAACAGCCTTTCTTCGGCATATTTACCTACACTTTGCCTCACGCAGAACTGGTGCAACCGGAAGATTCGATCTTAAACGAGTATAAAGCAAAATTCGATCCGGATAAGGTTTACAAAGGAAGCGAAGGTTCAAGATACAATGCTATCACCCATACACACGCTCAATTTGCCGCCATGATTACCCGCCTGGACTATTATGTAGGGGAAGTTTTGAAGAAATTGAAAGAAAAAGGATTGGATGAAAACACATTAGTTATCTTCTCCAGCGACAACGGGCCTCACGAAGAAGGAGGAGCCGACCCTACTTTCTTCGGTAGAGACGGAAAATTGCGCGGACTGAAACGCCAATGCCACGAGGGAGGAATTCGCATTCCATTCATTGCCCGTTGGCCGGGACACGTACCGGCAGGCAAAGTCAATGACCACATCTGCGCTTTCTATGATTTAATGCCTACTTTCTGTGATGTGGCCGGCATCAAAAATTATGAAAAGAAATACCGTAATAAAGAAAAAGAAGTTGACTATTTCGACGGAATTTCTTTCGCACCGACCTTGCTTGGCAAGAAAAAACAGAAACAACATGACTTCCTGTATTGGGAATTTAACGAAACCAACCAGATAGCAGTGCGCATGGATGATTGGAAATTAATCGTTAAAAAAGGAAAGCCGTTCCTATATAACCTAAAGACAGATATTCACGAAGACAACGATGTAGCACTCCAACATCCGGATATCGTAGAAAAGTTGAAAAAAGTTATATTTGAACAACGCATACCTAACCCATATTTTTCTGTGACACTGCCTAAGCAGTAACCGGATCAACAAAACAAGAAAACAGTGAACACTTAATGAATCTACTCCATACAGTGTTCACTGTTTTCTTGTTTATACAGATTTAGACTTATATAAATAGTAAAAACAACCGCCAATTAGTCAAGTGGTTTCAATCCCATTTTCGCAGCTCTTTCCAACATAAAGGCATGAGCGGCCTCATATTCATTCGGGATAACTCCATCCAATATAGCATCTTTAATCGCACTTTTCAAAGCCCCGACTTCACGGCAAGGCTGCAAACCGAAGGTTTCCATGATTTCCTCCCCACTTACCGGAGGCTGAAAATTACGAATCCGGTCTTTCTCCTCCAAGTCTTTCAATTTCTGACGAACCAACTGGAAATTATTCAAGAAACGTTGCTTACGCTCCATATTCTTTGAAGTAATATCCGCTTCACACAAAGTCATCAAATCATCAATATCATCTCCCGCCTCAAAAAGCAGACGACGAACAGCCGAATCTGTCACCACGTCATCCGCAATCACGATTGGTCTCATGTGCAGACTAACCATTTTCTGTACATACTTCATCTTCTCATTCATCGGCAACTTCATCTTACGGAAAATATTCGGAACCATTTTTTCACCGATGAAATTATGGTTATGGAACGTCCAGCCAGCTTTTGGTTCCCAACGTTTAGTGGCAGGTTTGGCAATATCATGCAACAAGGCAGCCCAACGCAGCCAAAGATTATCCGTTTTCTTGCTGATATTATCAAGTACTTCCAACGTATGATAAAAGTTATCCTTATGCGAACGGCCATTCCGTGTTTCTACCCCCTGCAAAGCAGCCAGTTCGGGAAAGATTAACGACAACAACCCACTACGCTCCAAGTCAATAAAGCCCTTTGAAGGAACAGGCGAAAGAATTATCTTATTCAATTCATCTGCAATACGCTCACGGGATATGATGTTGATCCGTTCCCTATTACGGCAAAGCGATTCAAAAGTGTCATCATCAATGTAAAAATTCAGTTGCGTAGCGAAACGGATACAGCGCATCATACGTAACGGATCATCACTAAACGTAATATCTGGATCAAGAGGAGTACGAATCGTCTTCTCCTTCATATCTTCCATACCGCCAAACGGATCTACCAGTTCCCCAAAACGTGCTTTATTCAGGCAAACGGCAAGAGCATTAATCGTAAAATCACGACGGTTCTGATCATCTTCCAGTGTTCCGTCTTCCACGATAGGTTTTCGTGAATCCCGATGATATGACTCTTTGCGGGCTCCTACAAATTCTACTTCCGTGCCTTTATATTTTACTTGTGCCGTTCCGAAATTCTTGAAAACAGAGACATGAGCACCACGTCCCAGACGTTTTCCAAGTGCTTCTGCCATAGCAATTCCACTGCCTACAACTACTACATCTATATCTTTAGAGGGACGTTGCAGAAAAATATCACGAACGTAACCACCTACCACATAGCACTCTAAGCCCAGTGCATCGGCAGTTTCGGCTATTTGTCCGAAGATTGGTTCGCTGAAATGCTGCTTCAATTCCTCTTGAGTCAACTCTATCATTCCTTTTAGTTATAAGTTTTGAGGGGGCAAAATTACAAAAATAAGGGATATATTTGTATTTTTGTCGCTAATAAAGTAAACGAAGGATGATGAACAATAAAATATATACAGTATGATAAAAAAACTGATTTACCTCTTTTGCGGCACATTAGTGCTGACAGCTTGCGGAAATAGCATTGAAAAAAAAGCGAACGAGAAACTGGTGATTGCTAAAGCCGCTTATGAACGTGGCGACTACGAAGAAGCAAAATCTCAAATCGACAGTATCAAAATTTTGTATCCGAAAGCATTCGAAGCGCGTAAAGCCGGTCAGGAACTAATGCTGGATGTTGAGACGAAAGCACAACAAAAAACACTTGCGTATCTGGACAGTGCCCTGCAAGTAAAACAACAGGAATTTGATGCAATCAAAGATAAATTCACGCTGGAGAAAGATGCGGAGTACCAGCAAATAGGAAATTATCTGTGGCCTACCCAAACCGTTGAAAAGAATCTGCACCGTTCATATCTACGCTTTCAGGTAAATGAACAAGGTATCATGAGTATGACTTCTATTTATTGTGGCAGCAATAACATTCATCATGTCGGTGTCAAAGTAATTGCTCCTGACGGTAGTTTTGCAGAAACTCCTACATCCAAGGACAGTTATGAGACAGTTGATATGAACGAAAAGATAGAAAAAGCGGACTATAAACTCGGAGAAGACGGAAGCGTAATCGAATTTCTGAATCTCAATAAAGACAAGAATATCCGGATTGAATATCTCGGCGACCGTATTTACAAAACGACCATGAGCCCCACTGACCGTCAGGCAGCAGCAAATATCTACCAATTATCACAGATCCTTTCGGCAATGCAGCAAATCAAGAAAGAACAGGAAGCTGCGAATCTGAAAATCGAGTTCATCAATAAAAAGAAAGAACGGAAAGCACAGGAAACTGCAACAGAGCAATAGTCAACAGCCTATCATAAACTGTAATTCTAAAATAAGGAGGAGCCGGAGGATAATAAAAATCTCCGGCTCCTCCTTATTTCATTTTTAAGAACACATACTTAAAAATACCAGGCAAATCACTTCATTATATGTTTGCCGTAATTCCACCCTTTGAGATCATACAATACGGCATCCTTACGAATCCGTTCCTTAAAACTTACATAATCCCTTTTCTCCTGTGGAGTCCATCCGGCTTCCGCAACAGCCGCAAGACGAGGTAACATCAGATATTCAAGTACAGAAGAATCAACCACCCATTCAGTCCAAAAGTTAGCCTGCACACCGCTATAATAAGGTTGCAAGTCTGCCTCCACTCCCTTCATCGGCTGATAATTATAAACGGCTTCCACCGTCTCGGTACCATGTCCCTGCGACATAGGTTCCGTAGGGAGATCAGATTGCCTCCTGTTTATATAATAAGGAATTTGTGGGCTTAAAATTGTACTCATACCTTGTTTTGCTGCATTTTGAGCCGCAGCATCAGCCCCTATCCATGCCATAATGGTGATGTCATTACCTAGGAGCGCAGTATTTCCGTGGAGTACTTCATTCCAAAACACCAGTCGTCGTTGTTGGTTGGCAGGTTTCGTGGCCATATAATCTTTTAGTTGTTTATAGAAATAAATCTGTAAATCTCTAAAATTAGTAGAGCCCATTTCTTTTAGTAAGGACTGACACTCTTCGTTTTTCTGCCATTTATTAGTAGGACATTCATCACCGCCCAAGTGAATATAACGGAATGGAAACAGGTCGATAAGTTCATCAATTACATCCCTGGCAAATTGCATGGCTTGAGGATTAGCTACATTGATAACATCCGTCGAAATGCCTTGCCGTAGCCACACCTCATGCATATTTTCAGGATCACAAGCCAGAAACTCCGGATAAGCGGCAACAGCAGCCTGGGAATGTCCGGGGATATCTATTTCAGGAATAATCTCCACAAATTTAGTTTTGGCGTAAGCTACAATTTCTTTGATGTCATTCTGGGTATAAAATCCTCCATAACGCTGCCCGTCCGTTTTCACATCGCCATACGCCAAAACTTTGCTATTCCGCCAAGCACCTACTTCCGTCAACTTGGGATACTTCTTTATTTCTATTCTCCAGCCCTGATCTTCAGTCAAATGCCAATGAAAACGATTCATTTTATAAGTAGACATGATATCAATCACCCGTTTTACCTCATCTTTTCCGAAAAAGTGCCTGCCCTCGTCCAGCATAAAGCCCCTCCATTCGAAACGGGGAACATCTTCTATTTCTACGGTCGGAATACTCCACTCCTGCCGGCCGCCTACTGCCACCCCTGCCATTACATGACGGGAGATTAACTGCTTCAATGTTTGAAGTGCATAATAAAACCCGGCAGGGCGCGCAGCTTCAATACGAATCTGTTTTGGCGAAACATCCAACTTATAAGCCTCCGGTGCAAGCGTTTGATTCACACTTAAAACGATTCCAGCCTTAGCCTCACTACGCACAGACGTAACTTTTATGCCCGTAGCCTTTTGGAAATCATCTTTAAATGAATCGAAAACAAGAGTAACGCTATCACCCCGATAAGAAGCGATACAGACTTTGAGCTGCTTACCGAATTTAAAACTTTCATTTTTCACGATCAAATGAGCCGGTTGCGGAATGATAGCTATTTCTTGTGCCATCAAGATTCCAAATCCGCTTACTATCACCCATAATAAAGATAAAAGATACTTGTTTTTCATATTAGAATTATTTTATTTCACCCTTCTGTTCAACTGATTATTAGCCTTTTCCTGTTTCGACTTCCCGACTCTTTTTCCCGAAGTTTTTTTCTTTCCGACTCCGGGTTTTGCCTTTCCGGCAAAGGGATTATTACTTTTTTTGATTACCATACTCTTCTCGGTATTTATACTAATTTACTCCCCTTCGTAATACTCTCCCAAGTACCAACGGGCCACAAAATCCCAATTCTCGTGAAGCAGAGCCTTTCCATTCTCAAACGGGAACTGGGCCTCCGGCAATAAGTCATGTTCCATAGCATATTTCAACAAATCGAATGGACACAAGCCTTCTTCACAAAACAGTTCGTACGCTTCCTCCTCCGCTTCTTCAGCACTATAAAGCGGATTATGCTTATCTGCAAAATAAGAAGCAACATCCGGCCCTATCAACAGACCTTTCGGATTGGCATATAACACAAAGTTATCAAACTCCTTCAAATCAGGTAAAAGAGAATCCTCTTCGTCCTCCCATTTCAGTGCTTGCACAAAAAAGACTTTCAATGCCTCATAAGAATCAAAGAACATTAATGCCTCTCCCTTGCTTGCCTCCAAAAAGCGTTCGACATTCGTAGGTAACTTTTCACCGGGTACGGCAGCAGGCAACGGCTTCCGTTTTCTCTGCATCAATTCCGTTTCCATTATCCAGTCCACAGCCAGATTCTCACTGATAAGAGCCTCTTCAAAAACAGCATCCAAACGGTTATAGATTACATCCGCAAACTTCAACAAATCTTCATCCAACGGATTTTCCACTCCATCGAAAGAGTCACCTACCGGAGAATTGACAGCCCACAAAAGAAAAGCGACATCCTCACGATTTATCTCGTCAGGCAGATATTCGTCCGTCAACGAATAAAAAGGAAGGTAACGTCCGTAACTTTTCTGATGCCAACGGATAAATTGTCTCCAGTTTCCCCCGTCAGCCACACAGTCTTCCAAATACAAAGCTAGTATTAAAGCAACCTGCTGTTGATCTTCCTCCGCAGTCTCCCAGTATAAACTAGATTCTGCCACCAAAGGCAGTAATTCATTGACAAAATCAAGATACCACTGGTCCGTAGCTACCACCTTTACACGACGATGAGCCTCCAGCCATGTTTTCATATAAATTTTCCGTTGCTTCATAATCTCTTCAAAGCCAGTTTAATCACCTTTTCTACCGGGGCTTCCGGTTCTTCCTTTAAAACAGCCAGAACAACCTTCTGCGAAGGTGCGGCAGCAAAACCCAACATTGTCAACGCAGCCACCGCTTCTTCCTGCACTTCGGCATTGGCAGACTGCAACAACATTCCGGCGGATGTTGTTCCGCCTACGGCAGCCATTCCTACCGTCTTTATCTTATCTTTCAGTTCGACAATGAGACGCTGTGCAGTTTTCAGCCCGATACCTTTCACCGTCTTCAGGAGATTCGCGTTTTCAGCACTGATTACACTGACCAACTCTGATGGAGAAAGAGCAGAAAGAATCATTCGTGCCGTATTTCCTCCAATCCCCGACACAGAAATCAATAATAGAAAAATCTCCCGTTCCTGTTTGTCGGCAAATCCGTAAAGCACGTAAGCGTCTTCACGGATAGCTTCATAAATAAATAATTTACAAGTTTTCTTCCCCTGAATAGCCGAATAGGTATTCAGAGATATATTGGCGGCATACCCCACCCCATTACAGTCTATCACTGCGGTTGCCGGACTGAGTTCGGCAAGCTCGCCTCTAACATATTCTATCATAATGGGAACAAAGATAAAACAATTTCACCACAGAGGACATAGAGGACACAGAGTTTTTTCAATGAGATGATAGCATACTAATTAAAGAATTACGTTATTTTTGTTCATCTAGTTTGACGTTCGCAACAAATATATTCATTACTAGTGAAAAAATTAAAAATAATTAAGCTAACGAACCAAAGCTACTAGTAAAATGTTTATTTTTGCAAGCAAAAGAAAGAAATTTGTTCACTAAAACCAATAAAAGGATGAAAAAAGTAAGAGCTGCCATCGTTGGTTATGGCAACATTGGTCATTATGTACTTGAGGCGCTTCAAGCCGCACCAGATTTCGAAATAGCCGGAGTAGTTCGTCGTGCAGGAGCCGAGAATAAACCGGAAGAGTTGGCAAATTATGCAGTTGTAAAGGATATAAAAGAGTTGGAAGACGTAGAAGTTGCCATCCTTTGTACTCCGACCCGCAGCGTTGAGAAATATGCAAAAGAATATCTGGCTATGGGAATCAACACCGTAGACAGCTTCGACATCCACACCGGTATCGTTGACTTACGACGCACACTGGATGCTACGGCCAAAGAACACAAAGCCGTATCTATCATCTCCGCAGGCTGGGACCCGGGAAGCGACTCTATCGTACGTACTATGCTCGAAGCCATTGCTCCGAAAGGGATCACTTATACCAACTTCGGTCCGGGAATGAGTATGGGACATACAGTAGCCGTGAAAGCCATTGACGGAGTGAAAGCCGCCCTGTCTATGACTATCCCTACGGGTACGGGAATCCACCGTCGCATGGTATATATCGAGCTGAAAGACGGATACAAATTTGAAGAAGTATCCGCAGCTATCAAAGCAGATCCTTATTTCGTGAATGACGAAACACACGTGAAACAGGTTCCGAGCGTGGACGCCCTTCTCGACATGGGACACGGAGTAAACCTCACCCGCAAAGGCGTATCGGGCAAAACCCAGAATCAGCTATTTGAATTTAATATGCGCATCAACAACCCTGCACTGACTGCACAAGTACTGGTATGCGTAGCACGTGCTTCCATGAAGCAGCAACCGGGTTGCTACACAATGGTGGAAATTCCGGTGATCGACCTCCTTCCGGGTGACCGCGAAGAATGGATCGGACATCTGGTATAAAACATGATCCGCATAACAGATAAAAAAAATAGAGAAAGACTGTTAATCTTTCTCTATTTTTTTTATCTTTGTCCGAATACTAAAAACACGCACAAGATTATGAAAAAGCTATTCATTCTATTTACACTCCTGTTACAGCTTTTGTCACCCATTTACCCGCAACAAGCCGCAACAGTAATCACTCCCAGTCTGAAATACGGTAAACCCTCCAAAGAAGAACTCTTGTTCACCACTTATACTCCGGATACTACTGCCACAGCCCTCTATCTGTTCCACCAGGGGCAGAGCAACTTTACCTACCACGATGGTTTTCAACTGATAACAGAACACTGGATACGCATAAAAATCCTGAAGCCACAGGGAACGGCATACGCCGATGTTTCTGTCCCGTTTTATGCCCCTACGGATAAAGAGGAAGGAGAAGAAAGGGCCAGCGAAGTAGAAGGTTGCTCTTATAACATGGAAAACGGGAAATGTGTAAAAACACCTATGAAACGCGAATCCATATCTTTCGAACGGATTGACAACCGATACAAAATTCTTAAATTCTCCCTACCCGCTGTCAAGGAGGGGACTATTATCGAATATCACTACAAGCTCTACTCCGACTACTTCATCCACATAGATAACTGGATGATGCAAGAAGAACTGCCCATGCTATACAACCAATACAAAATCACAATTCCCAATGTATTCATCTACAACATCGAACTTCGGGGAAAAGACTACATACAAATGAAACAAAAAGAATCTGCCCTTCACGCAACGGCACGTGAAGGTGGAACGGCAGGAATCAACAAAGATTTCACTATCCTGGCACAAGAAACGACATTCATTTCTCAGAACCTCCCAGCTATCCGTCAGGACGAACCCTATTGCTGGTGTCCGGAAGATTATAAAGTACAAATAAGTTTTGACCTACAAGGTACCAACTTCCCCGGCAAAGAATACGAACCATATAGCCAGAAATGGGAAGATGTAGATAAACAACTGATTAAGCCGGAGAATACACAATTCGGCGTGTTCCTCTCTTTCATCAACCCGTTCCGCCCGGAGACCAAAGAGATTTTCACCAGCAAAATGAATTTTGAGGAAAGAATCATCCACTCATTCCGTCTGCTAAAAAAGAAACTGGCTTGGAACGGAAGATATAATCTTTATAGCAAAGACCTCGAAAAAGTAATTCAAAAAGGAAGCGGCAGCAATGCTGATCTGAATTTTATCCTAATCAGCATCCTTAAAGACTTCGGGCTGAAAGCCTACCCTGTTGTTTTAAGCCGCCGTTCAGCAGGAATGTTGCCTCATAATTTCCCGTCTCTGCAAAAGCTTAATACCTTCGTTATCGCCGTTTACGATACGGACAAAGAAAAATACGTCTTTTTGGACAGTTCTATGGATATTCCTTCTCTTAACATTCTGCCGCCCGACTTGTCTGTTAACCAAGCACGCATACTTTCGCCAACAGAAAAGGAGGAGAACAAATGGGTAGACTTAATGATGCTCACAGAAAACACAAGCTTTATGAACATTAAAGCTAAATTAGAAGGTAACCTAATTAAAGGACACCGCAGTACAGTCTTGCACGGACAGGAAGCGGTGGAATACCAGAAAAAGAGACAACAAGAACAAGACAGTATCGTTCCAGACCCGACAACCGAAATTACCCCGAAAGACAGGCTAACCGTCACCAACCTAAAAGTGGAACATACGGAAAACGATCCGGGTACGATAAAAGAGGAACTCGACTTCACCATACAAACCGAACAGGTAGGTGATCACCTCTACATCAATCCGATGCTTTTCCCACAACTGGAGACCAATCCATTTATTCAGACCGACCGAGTGCTTCCTGTCGAATTTCCATATCCGTATAAATTCACATTATTATGCAAATTGGCCCTTCCCGAAGGCTATGAAGTGGAAGAACTACCCCAATCGCAATTTATCCGAGCAGAGGGGGATCATCTGCAATGCAGATATATGATTCAAAAACAAGGGAATACGATCCTGGTCAGCTACAGATTCCACCTCAAAGAATATATATTCCTTCCTGAACATTATAAACAACTGCAAGATATGTGGACAAAAATCATTGAGAAGAATCACACGTTGATAGTACTCAAAAAAATATAAGAAAAATCATTCAATATTCTGATAATGAAAAAATCAGCAATGAAAATCATCGGATTATTATTCGGTCTCTACCTCGGTTCTATCATGTCTGTACAGGCACAAGACCTTTCAAAAGACGCCACTTCTATTATAACGGATTCGCGGACGGAAGTCCTCTGCAAATCAATGACGCAATCTATCGAAAAAGAAAGCCGCACGATTCTCATTCTTAACCGTAAAGGACTGAATGCTGCACACTTCGTCTGTGAATGCGATATGTTCCGTTCCTTACAGAAGTTCTCGGGAGAAATACTTAACGCATCCGGTCAAAGCGTCCGAAAGATAAAAAAATCGGAACTGCAAAAGAGCGAATATAGTTCCTCGTTAAGCACAGATGACTATGCCTATTATTACGAATGTAACTTCCCCTCTTTCCCCTTCACCGTAAAATATGAATGGGAAATAAAATGTAATAACGGGCTTATCGGCTACCAGTCCTTCCTTCCGCAAACAGACTTTCAGCAAGGAGTGGAACAAGCGACATACCGGATCGAATTGCCTGCCGGACAAGAATGCAGGTACCGCGAGCTAAACACTGGAGGAAAAAATATCCAAGTGACAAAGTCGACCGGTACGGACGGGCAGCAAGTGATTGAAGTTACCGCTTCGAAACTGCTGCCGATACAGAAAGAGCCGTTCGGTCCCGATTTCGCAAAATTGTTTCCACGGATTTATTTCGCTCCTTCCGCTTTCAAATATGACAAATCGGAAGGGGACATGAGTACTTGGCAAAAATACGGAGAATGGCAATACAAACTACTCGACGGACGCGACGAACTCACCGAACCTTTCCGCAACAAGTTGCACGGACTGACTGCTCACTGCTCTACCGACCGCGAAAAAGTAAAGGCAATTTATGACTATCTGGCAAAAACTACCCGCTACGTCAGTATACAGCTAGGTATCGGAGGATTGCAGCCTATCGCAGCATCCGATGTCTGCCGCACCGGATTTGGCGATTGTAAAGGACTTTCCAATTACACCCGTGCCATGCTGAAAGAAATAGGCATACCTTCTACTTATACGGTGATAAGCACTACCAACGAACGCCTGTTGCCTGATTTCTCCAACGCCAACCAGATGAATCACGTCATTCTGCAAGTACCTCTCCCCAAGGACACTCTGTGGCTGGAATGTACCGATCCATCGCTTCCCTTCGGCTATATCCACCAAGGCATTGCCGGACATGACGCATTGCTTATCGAACCCGCCGGTGGCAGCATACATCGTCTGCCCACGTATCCCGATTCATTGAACACACAGCACATCATAGCTACTATCACCCTATCGCCTACGGCAGAAACACAAATAGAAGTGAACGAAATATCCCGATTATTCCAGTACGAAAATGAGGCAGGAATCGTTTATTTGGAACCTAACAAACAGAAAGACCACATCCGTTCGACCCTCAACCTCTCGCAAGCCGACATCCTTCGCCTGCAAATCAAAGAATGTAAGGAAGCGAATCCATCTATCACTTTCAGTTATACGGCAAGCAGCCAGCAATACGGTTACAAAACAGGAAACCGGCTGTTCATCCCGACTAACATATTTAAAAAAGGATTCAGTGTACCTCGTGCCATCAGCCGGAAATATCCTATCCATATTAACTACGGGTATTCGGACACTGATAGTATCTGCATCAAACTACCTGACGGATATATCGTGGAAGGACTTCCCAAACCAATCGATCTAAAAAGTAAATTCGGGAACTTTCATTCCAGTATCTATACAAAAGACAATAAGATATATATTGTTCATCAACTGTTTATGCGTAAAGGGGTATACAAGCCCGGCGAATATACCGCTTTCCTCGATTTCCGTAAACAAGTGGCGGAACAGTACAATGGAAAAATCATATTAAAAAAAGAATAAGATGACTACTTACAGAAAATAAAGTATCTTTGTAACTTCAACAAAGTACGTAAGAAACATTGAAAAACAAAAGATACAGCAACGGAGAAGAATGGGCAAACACGCTCAGTCACGGAGCAGGCATACTGCTTGGAGTTATCGCAGGTTACTTCCTGCTAGTGAAAGCAACCGAAAATGCCGAACCGCAATGGGCAGTGGCTTGTATTTCTGTTTATTTGACAGGAATGCTTTCATCCTATATCAGTTCTACGTGGTATCACGGTACGCGTCCGGGCAAAACGAAAGAGCTACTCCGCAAATTCGACCACGGAGCCATTTATCTTCACATAGCGGGCACATACACACCCTTCACATTACTCGTTTTGCGTCAGGCAGGCGGTTGGGGCTGGGGTATTTTCGCCTTCGTCTGGCTGTCGGCTATCGCCGGTTTCATTTTGAGTTTCAAAAAGCTGAAAGAACACAGTAATCTGGAAACGTGCTGTTATGTGGCCATGGGAGCCAGTATTTTGGTCGCTATGAAGCCTTTAATGGATCATCTGGCATTGCTGAATGCCACCCCGGCTTTCTGGTGGCTGATAGGAGGAGGCGTATCTTATATTACAGGTGCCGTATTCTATTCATTGCGCAAGCCTTATATGCACGCCACCTTTCATCTGTTCTGCTTGGGAGGAAGTATCGGGCACATCATAGCTATCTGGCTGATATTATAGAGGGAGACATAACGATTGTAGACATACAGACAAAAAAAAGGCTATCTATCCCAGACAGCCAATCTTTTTTGTTAACCTTAAATCTAATACTATGAAAAACACATTGCAAAGATACGGACTTTCTGCATATCTCCAAATTTTCAAGGCAAAGTAGGGCATCTTATAACATGGTTTAATAGAATACAGGTAACCGTTAACAATTAACGGAATTAAATTTAAAAATTAACTAAAAAGGCAGAAGACAGTTATTCGATTATCAAAAAGCAAGATTGAACCAAACATCCTCATCCGGTTGTTATACATATTTAAAATCATCGAGAATGTAAGATCATGAACCGGGAAAAATCATCTGATAAAGAATCTGCAATGGTCGGATTCAATTATCAACCGGGAAGCGAAAGAACGTATAGCATGCGAAATTGCGACCATGGCGAAAGATGGACCGGTTCTTACCGAAAACGGCAACTTTATCCCTGATACTCGTTTTCATTACATTGACTCTTCTTTGGAGGAACAAGTGAAGGCAATCACCGGAGCGATTGAGAGCGAGCTGTTCATCGGATATGATGTAGAAATAATAACGGCAGAATAAGACAAAGAAGATATTTTTTATTTTTGTACGGAACATAAGAAAATAATTTCGCACCTTTGCAGCCCAAATAAAGGAAAACACACCGAATCATGTCCGGTTTCGAGAAAAGAAACAGGCAAAAAGAGAACACTTCACGAGTTAAATTCAGAAAAAAGTTTTCCAAAACGGAAAAGTTTCTGTATCAGTAAGAAAGAAAAGTTTCCCGAAATTTAATGTTAAAAGGTAACCGGGATATTAGATTATCACTTATCTTTGTATCCGGTTTCGGAACTAAAAAGAGGTTTAGTCAATGAGGGAACGCTGTGCAAATCGGCGACAGTACCCGCTGCTGTAATTCTCTGTGAATCCGCACACTATGTCACTGCATCGGCTGATGTGGGAAGGCGTTGCGAGGGAGAGATAAGTCAGAAGACCTGCCGGAACAAATCAACCATATTATTAATGTCTAACACTTTCGGGAGTTAAAGTTATGAACTACGCGGAAATTTGTATCATCAAACGTGATGGTAAAAGAGAAGATTTCTCTATCAGCAAGATTAAGAATGCAATCAGCAAGGCATTCAGTGCGACAGGCATTCAGGATGAACAGCAATTAATTGCTGATATCACGATGAATGTAATCAGCCAGTTTGCCACCCCTACGATTACCGTAGAGGAAATCCAGGACTTAGTAGAAAAAGCATTGATGAAGGTACGGCCGGAGGTCGCCAAAAAGTACATCATCTACCGTGAATGGCGGAATACGGAACGAGACAAGAAAACCCAGATGAAGCACGTCATGGATGGTATTGTCGCTATCGACAAGAACGATGTAAACCTAAGCAACGCCAATATGAGCAGCCATACACCTGCCGGACAGATGATGACGTTTGCATCGGAAGTAACCAAAGATTATACTTATAAATACCTGTTGCCGAAGCGTTTTGCCGAAGCTCACCAACTGGGAGACATTCATATTCATGACTTGGATTATTATCCGACAAAAACGACGACTTGTATCCAATATGACATGGATGATTTGTTCGAACGCGGTTTCCGTACCAAAAACGGCAGTATCCGCACCCCACAAAGCATTCAAAGTTATGCAACTCTGGCTACGATCATCTTCCAGACAAACCAGAACGAGCAGCACGGCGGACAGGCAATTCCCGCCTTCGACTTTTTCATGGCAAAGGGTGTGGCCAAGTCATTCCGCAAGCATTTATCTTCTTTCATCAATTTCTATGTGGCCATGGAAAACGGTATACAGGCCGATGAAAAAGCGATCCGCACACTGATTAAAGAATATCTGCCGTCTATCCAATCCGGTGAACGGGAACGGGAAACGTTACGCATCGCCCTGATAGCCCTGCAAATCAATATTGACAAAGAGCACTTGGCACGCATCATAGAGAAGGCATACCAACAGACACGGAAAGATACGCATCAGGCAATGGAAGGATTTATACACAACCTGAACACGATGCATTCCCGTGGTGGTAACCAGGTGGTATTCAGCTCTATCAACTACGGCACGGATACTTCCGCTGAAGGCCGCATGGTGATTGAGGAGCTACTGAAGGCCACGATTGAAGGGTTGGGAACCCGTGGTGAAGTACCCGTATTCCCGATTCAGATCTTCAAAGTGAAAGACGGAGTTTCTTATTCGGAAAAGGACTATGAGAAGGCTATGAAAATGGAAAGCATCGAAGAGGCCATGAAAGCAACTTACGAAGCTCCTAATTTCGACCTGCTGCTGAAAGCCTGCCAGACGACATCGAAAGCTCTTTTTCCAAATTTCATGTTCCTCGATACTCCTTTCAACAAGAACGAAAAATGGAAAGCAGACGACCCGAAACGTTATATTTACGAGCTGGCAACAATGGGTTGCCGCACTCGTGTGTTTGAAAACGTAGCCGGAGAGAAATCGTCTTTAGGACGCGGCAACCTTTCATTCACAACACTAAATATGCCCCGACTGGCTATCGAAGCTCGTATCAAAGCTGAAAATCTGATAGAGGACGAACGCAACAAAGACGCTATCGAACAGAAAGCAAAGGAGATTTTCATGGAATCGGTACGTAACACGGCTACTTTAGTGGCCGACCAGCTTTACGAACGTTATCAATATCAGCGTACAGCCCTTGCACGCCAGTTCCCCTTTATGATGGGAAATGATGTATGGAAAGGCGGCGGCACACTGAACCCAAACGAACAGGTAGGTGACGTGCTGCGTAGCGGTACGCTGGGAATCGGATTCATCGGCGGGCACAACGCAATGGTTGCTCTCTACGGAGAAGGCCACGGGCATAGCCAAAAGGCATGGGACACATTGTACGAGGCCGTAACGGAAATGAACAAGGTAGCGGATGAATATAAAGCGAAATATAACCTGAACTATTCTGTACTGGCTACTCCCGCCGAAGGTCTTTCCGGACGTTTCACCAAAATGGACCGCCGGAAATTCGGTAAAATTCCGGGAGTAACGGACAGGGACTATTATGTCAACTCATTCCACGTAGACGTGAAAGAGCCTATCAGTATTGTTGAAAAAATCAAATGCGAAGCTCCTTTCCACGCTATTACCCGTGGCGGACACATCACATATGTGGAACTGGACGGAGAAGCACAGAAAAATGTACGTGCCATTGCCAAAATAGTAAAGGTGATGCACGACGAGGGTATCGGTTACGGCTCTATCAATCATCCGGTAGACACCTGCCATAACTGCGGCTACAAAGGGGTGATTTTCGACAAATGCCCCGTATGCCAGAGTGAAAGCATTCTCCGGATGCGCCGCATCACCGGCTACCTGACAGGTGACTTAAGTTCGTGGAACTCCGCTAAACGGGCGGAAGAAAAAGACCGCGTAAAACACTTGTAAAAATTGAGAGTTGAGAACTTTACTTATATTTTCATATCCTAATTTACAATGACAACTCTTGACTCTCAACTTTCAACTCTCCGCTTGTTAGGAACTTATCCGGAAACAATCGTTGACGGTGAGGGGATACGGTATTCCATTTATCTTGCCGGATGTTCCCATCACTGTCCCGGTTGTCATAACCCGGAAAGTTGGAATCCGAACGCAGGTGAAGAACTTACGGAAGAAAAGATACAATCGATTATCCGGGAAATCAAAGCGAATCCTTTACTGGATGGAGTCACTTTCTCCGGGGGGGATCCCTTGTTCTACCCGGAAGAATTTCTGGCGCTTGTCAAAAGAGTGAAAGAGGAAACAGGAATGAATATATGGTGTTACACAGGATATACGTATGAAGAAATCCGGGAACAACCCCGACTGAATGCGGTTCTTCCTTATATAAACGTATTGGTAGACGGACGTTTCGAACAGGATCTTTTCTCTCCTTATCTGGAATTTCGTGGAAGTAGTAATCAACGAATCCTAAAATTATCAGACCGTTTTCAACCATAAAAACAGACGGTTGCCGGCACTAAAGACAAAGTCTCCCCGGCATCCCGGACAGCACCACCGGCTGCACTAAAAAAACTTATTTTTTTAAGAAAACGAAAACACGTAAAGCGCTGTTTTGTTTACTTTTACAGAAAAAAGAAAATTCTACAAGAATAAGTTTTTATGATACAATCAGTAAATCCTGCTCCAACGGACGAAACCGACGGACTACCAATGCCCAGACGTATCTGGGCGGTAATCTCCGTCGGATTCGCTCTTTGTATGTCAGTATTGGACGTTAACATTATTAACATCGTACTCCCCACCCTTTCGCACGATTTCGGGACTTCCCCCGCCGTGACTACCTGGATTATCAACGGTTACCAGTTGGCAATCGTTGTTTCTCTATTGTCTTTTTCCGCTTTGGGGGAGATTATCGGTTATCGAAAAGTATATCTTTCGGGGATTGGGTTATTCTGTATCACTTCACTGATTTGCGCCCTGTCCGATTCATTCTGGACATTGACGATCGCCCGCATTTTTCAAGGATTCAGCGCTTCGGCTATTACAAGTGTGAACACGGCGCAGTTACGATATATTTATCCGAAAAGCCAGCTCGGACGCGGAATGGGAATTAATGCCATGGTAGTAGCGATCTCTGCCGCCGCAGGACCTTCCGTAGCCAGCGGGATTCTTTCCATTGCCAGTTGGCACTGGCTGTTCGCGATCAACGTACCCTTGGGAATTACGGCATTAGTGCTGGGTATGAAGCATTTACCGAGACAAGAAGAACGCACGAAACGAAAGTTCGATACGATCAGTGCCATAGCCAATGCTATTACTTTCGGATTACTGATTTACACGCTGGACGGATTCGCACATCACGAAAAAATGGATTTTCTTTTCATCCAATTAATTGTTCTCGTGGTGGTGGGTACTTATTACGTGCGCCGTCAACTCAGCCAAGCCACTCCGTTACTACCCTTGGACCTATTACGTATCCCTATTTTCCGACTGTCTATCCTGACCTCCATTTGTTCGTTTATCGCGCAAATGTCGGCAATGGTTTCTTTACCCTTTTTCCTGCAAAACACCTTGGGACACAGTGAAGTTATGACAGGACTCCTGCTAACCCCGTGGCCGTTGGCGACCCTCGTCACTGCTCCTTTGGCGGGATACCTGGTGGAACGGATTCATCCGGGAATATTAGGAAGCGTCGGTATGGTGCTGTTTGCCGTGGGGCTTTTCTCCCTGTCCGGCCTGACTGCCGAGTCCTCCGATATCAGCTTAATCCTACGGCTGATGCTATGTGGTGCAGGTTTCGGGCTTTTTCAGACACCGAACAACAGTACAATTATTTCTTCTGCTCCGACGAAACGTTCGGGAGGAGCAAGCGGAATGCTGGGTATGGCACGCCTGTTGGGACAGACATCGGGAACTACGCTCGTCGCATTACTTTTCAGTTTCGTTATTCCAGGTAAAAGCACGGCGGTCTGCCTGATAGTAGGAAGCATATTTGCAGTGGTAGCGGCAATCGTTAGTAGTTTGAGACTTTCGCAACCTTCTACATTAAAAAACAATTCATAAATTGAGGCCGGCACGATAGGTGGGCTACTACTGACCTTCTACCGGCCTCGCAGCAAAAAAATCAATATTCCGTTTCACGAATCACCTCTACCAGCCGGCAGAAATCCTCCGGATATACGTCACCGATGTTTCCGATACGGAAAGTGTCGGCTTTTGAGATTTTGCCCGGATAGATGACGAACCCTTTGCTTTTCAGTGCCAGATAGAAAGCCTTAAAGTCAAAATCCTTATGCGGGTAAAGGAAAGAAGTGATAATCGGTGACTGAATAGCGTCGTCGAGCAAAGTTTGGAAACCGAGAGAACGCATCCCTTCTACTAATATACGATGATTTTCGCAATAACGCTGGTAACGTGCTTCTACCCCTCCTTCTTCGAGAAGTTCGGCCAACGCCTGTTTGAAAGCGCGGACTACATGAGTAGGAGAAGTGAAGCGCCATTTTCCATGCCCTTTTTCCATAGTTTCCCATTGGTCGTAGATGTCCAGAGAAAGAGAGCGGGCCACCCCCTTGCAACGCATCAATTCCGAACGGCGGGCAATGATAAACCCGAATCCGGGTACGCCTTGAATACATTTGTTGGAACTGCTGATAAGAAAGTCAATTCCTAATTCATTTACATCCAACGGAATTCCTCCGAAGCTGCTCATGCAGTCAACAATCAGTTTCTTGCCATGCATTTTGACGATGTGGGACAACTCTTTGATAGGGTTCAAAATTCCCGTAGTCGTTTCACAATGTACAAAAGCCACATGAGTGACATCGGAATTATTGCTCAAATAGTCGTCTACATATTCCACAGATACCTGCTCTGTTTCTTCAAAAGCGAGCATATCATAATCGAGGTGATAATATTCGGCAATATTACCCATGCGGTCTCCGTAAGCGCCGTTGCTGCAAATCAGAAGTTTGTCTTTCGGAGTGATAGTGGCGCCAAGTACAGCTTCCACGCAATAGGTCCCGCTTCCCTGCAAAAGTACAGAAGTATAATCTTTAATATTCTTTGTGGCAATGCTCACCAGATCTTTGCGCAATTCCTGAACAATGCCGAGGTTATAATCTTCGTCCCATGTACACCAGTCAGTCATCATGGTTTCTTTTACTGTTTCAGACGTGGTCAGAGGACCGGGAGTTAATAATAAATATGGTTTCATAATGATACATTTTTTTACCAGCACAGTGCTGGAATAAAGTTTCTTTGCGATATATTGTTATAAAAAGTACAGAAGCGGTTACCGTTCCGCTTATCATCTGTCAGCGTTCATTCTTTCGATCAATGCAGGCAGTTCCTCCATGGAAAGAATCACATAAGAGGCACCTGCAGCAAACATACGTTCCTTCACATCAGCGATGCGAGCTTCAAGTTCGGCAGCCGGCATGGCCTTTGTTTCGGCCTCGGTGAGAGCCATTTCGTTACTTCCGAGAACAACTCCCACACTGCAAACCTTTGCGTTGACTCCCTCTTTGATGTCGGCAATCGTGTCCCCAACTTTTACTACGGCATCAAGACTGTCGACACCCAGCTTTATCAGGTTTTCAAAAATCATGTAAGGAGCCGGACGTCCGGCGGGAAGTAAGTTCGGAGTAGCACAGTAATCCACCCGATACCCTTTTGCCTGCGCAGCAGGAAGAACAACATTCATCATTTCGCGGGTATATCCGGTAGTAGAGCCAATTTTCAGACCTTCGGCACGCAGTTTCTCCAGTGTCGGAATCACGCCCGGAATAGGGTCTGTGTAATTTTCGAGCGAGGCAAACAGATGTTTTTCAAAAAGACGGTTCAATTCCACCACATCTTCCTCCGTCCAGGCACGCTGATAACGCGTAGCAAACTGTTCATTCACCTCGGGCATCGACAGCAACTCGCGAATATGCTGAATCTTTGGTAACCCCATTGGTTTGCGGGTCTGCACCACATCTATAATCAGTCCTTTTTCGGCAAATGCTTCGATAAAAGCTGCCACCGGGGCAAAACATCCGTAATCGACGGCTGTACCGGCCCAATCCATAATTACACATTTAATCTTTTTCATTCTTGTTTCCTATATATAATTAATTTATTTATGATTTATCTTTTCAATAAGAAGATGCAAGGGAAGGAACCGGACAAGAAGTTGCCTTTTCACGTATTTCCTTCCGCTTGCCTTTCCGGTAGCGCTGCATCAGGTAGAACAAGGAAACTGTAAACGCCGTACAGCAAACGATTCCCACCGTGCCCGCCATTGTATTGTAAAATTCGAGCCAGTCCAGATTCGGATTGAAACATTCTTTAAATACCAACACCAATACCGTTCCCGTATAGCCGATAGAATCAACCATTGCGATGAAGAAACCCACATTTCCCCTAATCCGGAAACAGGCTATAAAACGGTCGAAGAAAATTGTCTGAAAACTAAGATAGGAAAAGTAGAGGCAAAGGCTCTGAATAAACAACCACACCAACGGAGAAAGTTGCAAGCTATCGTAATTGAAAGCGACGAAACTGAGAGTTACCGCACCTGCAATGACCAGCGTCAGCAAGGTCGAAAGAACTTTGATATGACTTTTCACTAATGCAAGAGTGGCAAAAACAGCCAGAATAATCAACGTCACAACACCGTCTACTTTGGCAAATACCCAAGAGGAAAGACCGGCGGCATTCACATCTATAATCTTCACAAGAAAGTCTTCCTTGACATCTTGCAGGACAGTGAGAAAGAGATTGGCAAAGAAAAGTAACGTCAGCACAGGGGCAAAGTTGCGGAAAAGTTCCCAACGTTGTTGTCTGTCCAACGTGACACGCTCCACACGCAACGCTTTATCTTCGGCAGTCGGCTTGGGTAGGTGGTCGAGAATGTATCCCAGCCCCGCCAACAGAGGCAGCGCTACCGCACCAATCAACGCAGGCATCCAAAACTCGCTGACATTCAAGATATCGACTACGAAAAGCCCGATCGACTTTGCCGTACCACTACTCACCGCAATACTCAGCCCGAAAAGGGAAGCGAGTAAGTCCGTCACCCGCCGGCCTTCGAGGAAGCTGAAGATAACGCCCCACATACAACCCAACGATAGCCCGTTGAAGAACAACGCCAGCACATTGAACGGACGAGGCAGACATCCGAAAAGAACTAAAGAGAGCTCGGCAACCCCAATGGAGACAAGAATGAATTTCAGGCGGCCCTCTCTCTTCAGTTCAGAAATAAGTTTGATTCCGATAAACTTGGATACCATGTACCCGAATATCTGAATGATGCTTGTTGCCACTTTATAATCCATGCCGAACAGTTCCATGCCGTCGAATGTAGCAGCGGTGAATGGCTTGCGAAGCGCATACACCAGTGAGTAAGACAACAGCGCCGCACCTCCCGCATAGAAGATAAAAAGTAAATCAGAAAGTTTTTTTTGAGCCGAAGGCGACAGTTTTTCTTTGAAATTCATATAGCGTCATTTTTTGTTTCCGGTGCAAATGTAGGACACCGGGACGAGTGAAAAAATGAATTTCAATGAATCATATCGTATATTTTTCTTTTCGGACAGAGTGAAATATTAATGTAATATTCATGCAACAAAATCATAATACATTAGTCATTCCTTTGCAACGAAATTCAATTTGCAACCTCAAGAATCATGGATGAACTGACCGATATTTACAAAAGAATAGAATACCTGCGCAACAATGGCGTAAAGATGAAAGAAATTGCCGACCGTGTAGATATGGCACCAAGCGTATTGTCCGCCTTATACTCCAGCGTACTGCCTGCCTACATCGACCTGCTGAAAACCCGCACACCGGACGAGGCATTGGACGACGCGCTGGCACTAGTGAACAATGTGTCGAAAAAACGCTTATTAAATAATGTAAGCTCGATGAGAATACTGCTGCAGGAAATGGAACCGGAACAACAGAATGAAGCGGACAGCGGTAACTCATTCATCAAGCTGCTGGAAAAGGAAATGAAAGAATCCGTACAAGATGTTTTCAATTACAGCGGCACTTATCTCAGTTACAGTCTCTCCTCCTCTACGGACAGCCTGAAAATCGAACCTTACATGATTTGCGCTTCCGAAAACAGTGAATATGTGAAAATGGGCATGATAAACGCTTATAAATCTGTTCATTGGGGAAGTGGAATTATCAGTAATCACCAAAACTCATACCTGATGTTCAACGAACGGGATCTGCCCCAGTTTGCTTTGGTCACCATTTACCTGCAACTGCCGCATTACGAATTTCCCACTATGCTGAAAGGGCTGTACCTTTGTCTGGACTATAACCACAACCCCATTGCCCGACGCATCGTATTAGTGAAACAGTCGGACAGCACGGACATCCGGACTTTCTTGGAAATGGAAAGCAAACTGGTCCCGAAAGCGGAACTGACACCGGAACTGGAGGCATATTATAATTATACCTGCCGGGAAGGAGATTACATCAAAACGTGTACTGTTCCCTCCCCAAAACTGGACGAAACTGACTTGGAGCGGGAAAAGAAAATGTTAAC
Source organism: Bacteroides caccae (assembly GCF_002222615.2). Classification (NCBI taxonomy): domain Bacteria; kingdom Pseudomonadati; phylum Bacteroidota; class Bacteroidia; order Bacteroidales; family Bacteroidaceae; genus Bacteroides; species Bacteroides caccae. The sequence goes on from NZ_CP022412.2 coordinate 4,371,223, forward strand.
AATTTAACAGTCATGACTGATTACAAACGGAAGAAAAAGAGGAAACGCCGTTTCTTGTATGCAGACCAGGGCATTTCTGCATGCAAGAACGGCGTTTTAACACAATGTTAAAACGCCGTTCTTGCATCACAGGAATCACGTATTCCATTTCATTGAATATCAACACAATGCAGCATACTCATGCGCTAACATCCACACCAAATACCGATCATCCCGTTTTAATGAGATTGCCAATCTGACAACTACCTTGTCAGAGTAGAGTTTAGAAGAAAAACCTCAAAATATCATTAAAGTTTGCCCAAATAAGCAGACCGAAAAGTAAAATCATACCGGTCATCTGGGCATACTCCATAAACTTGTCACTCGGTTTGCGGCGGGCTATCATCTCGTAAATAAGGAAAAGAACATGGCCACCGTCCAACGCAGGGATAGGCAGAATATTCATGAAAGCAAGGATGATAGACAGGAAAGCTGTCATGTACCAGAACTGGTGCCAGTCCCATGTAGCCGGGAAGATACTGCCGATCGTTCCGAAACCGCCCAACTGCTTCGCTCCTTCTTTAGAGAACAGGTATTTCATATTGCCCACATAGCCTTTCAGCGTTTTCACACCAAGAGAGACGCCTGCAGGGAAAGACTCCAGGAAGGCATATTGCTTTTTCACCATTGGAAGAAGGCGGTCGGTGACAAGGCAGGCGGTTACTCCCATTAGATAGGCAGAATCGACACGCATACTCAATGTATCCGTCACGCCGCCACGCACATAAGCCAAGGTGATGAAGCGGGGGTCTATGCTGTCTTTAAGGAGAGTCGCAGCATTCTTTTTGCGCTCCGCCATGGCTTGTTTGAAATCGGAGAAAGAAATCGGAGTTCCATTCAAGGCGATAATACTATCCCCCGGCTGGATACCGGCTTGCGCGGCAGGCGAGTTCACCATTACACTGTCTACGACATACGGGAAACGGAAAGAAGCGAAGCGGATACTGTCCGCCAACAGACGTTGCATCATATCATCGGGAATATAAACGGAAGCCTTTGCACCGTCACGCAACACACTGACTTCGCGTGCATCGGCAATCTGGCTCAACATATCACCGTCATAACGTTCGAAAGGAACACCGTCGGCAGAGAGCAACACGTCTCCGTCTTTGAAACCTACGGACTTGGCTGTTTCATTAAAATCCATACCGAGGGGAGCTTCCTGTACTTTTATATATTGGTCGCCCCACGCGAAAAGAATCATTGAGTAGATGAACAACGCCAACAGGAAATTGAACAACACACCGCCCACCATGATCAGCAGACGTTGCCAGGCCGGCTTGGAACGGAACTCCCACGGCTGTTCGGGTTGTTTCATCTGTTCGGTATCCATTGATTCGTCAATCATACCGGCTATCTTGACATAGCCACCCAACGGCAACCACCCGACAGCATATTCTGTTTCGCTTTTCTTTGGTTTGAACTTGAACAAAGTGAACCAAGGGTCGAAGAATAAGCAGAATTTTTCCACCCGCACTTTGAACAAACGGGCAAATAAGAAATGCCCGCCTTCATGAATGATGACGAGCAACGAAAGGCTCATTATCAATTGCAGGGCACGAATCAAAAATGTTTCCATGTTTATTATTTACAAATTACTAATTACAAATTATTTCTGAGGATTTTGCCGGCGCACAAGCTCGGAAGCGATTCTTCTTGCTTCTTCGTCGGTCGCTACATAGTCCTCATAACTCGGATTCGCCACGAAAGCGGCTTGCTCCATTGTTTTCTCTATCACATCACTCATGCCGAGAAAGCTGATGCCGTCTTTCAGGAAAGAGGCGACCACCACCTCGTTGGCAGCATTGACAATACAAGGCATATTTCCGCCCCGATACATCGCTTCGTAAGCCAGAGAGAGGTTACGGAAACGCTTCGTGTCGGGTTGTTCGAAAGTCAGGTTGGTACATTTTGCAAAGTCGAGCCGTTCAAAAGAAGCGCTGATACGGTCGGGATAAGAGAACGCGTACTGAATGGGCAAACGCATATCCGGCATACCGAGCTGCGCCTTCACGGCACCGTCCTCAAACTGGACCATTGAATGAATGACCGACTGCGGATGTACGACCACTTCTATCTGGCCGGGCTGAACGCCAAACAACCACTTGGCTTCAATTACTTCAAAGCCTTTGTTCATCATGGAGGCAGAATCAATCGTTATCTTTGCGCCCATTTCCCAATTAGGATGTTTCAGGGCTTGTGTCTTGGTCACGGTTTTCAGTTGTTCCAACGTATACGTGCGAAAAGGACCGCCCGAAGCTGTCAGAATCACTTTTTCAATCGGATTGCCTACTTCTCCCGCTAAACACTGAAAGACGGCCGAGTGTTCAGAATCTACCGGCAAAATCGGGGTGCGGTATTGCTGTGCCAACTGGTTTATCAACTCACCCGCCACGACCAGCGTCTCTTTATTGGCGAGAGCAATAGCCTTGCGGGCACGGATAGCGTTCATGGTCGGTTTCAACCCGGCATATCCGACCATGGCAGTAAGCACCATGTCAATCGGTCCGGCTTCCACAATCTGGCAAATAGCATCAGTACCTGCATACACTTTAATAGGCAGGTCGCTCAATGCTTCCTTCAGTTCAGCATACTTTGCTTCGTTGGCAATCACAACGACTTCCGGCTGGAATTTTCTTGCCTGCGCAACCAACAGGTCCACCCGGTTGTTGGCTGTCAGGGCATAAGGCTCGTACAGGTCCGGGTGTTCTTCAATCACCTGCAATGCCTGTGTGCCGATAGAACCGGTAGAGCCCAGAATAGCTATTTGTTTCTTCTTTTTATTATTCTCTATACTCATCATTAAAATACAATGTATTTCTCCGGATTAATGGGATGTCCCTTATACCAAAGTTCGAAATGCAGGTGCGGACCGGTGCTAAGTGTGCCGCTATTGCCCACCAAAGCAATGGCTTCGCCGCCTTTCACACGTTCGCCCTCTTTCTTCAGCAGGGAACCACAATGTTTGTAAATCGAAATCAAATCCTGATTATGCTGTACACCTATCAGATAGCCTGTTTCGGCGGTATAAGTGCTTAGAATAACCGTTCCGTCCATAGTAGCCAACACACTTTCATTGGGATTGGCGGCTATATCGGTTCCAAAATGTTTCTTTTCCGCATTGAAATGGTCGGAAACCATTCCGCGTGTGGGACGATATAAAATCAGTCCGTTCACATCCGGTTGGGAAGTGACCGTGGTAAGGTTATATTTTTCATTCTCTTCGTACTGACGGCGGAATTCTTCTTCGCGTTTCGTGCGTTCCATTAGTGTGTCTTCACGGGCGGCGGTCAGCGAGTCGAGCGTCTGCACGCTGTCTATCGCCACTTTTCCACTGAAAATATCCTGAATATTCATAATGTAGAGGTTCTGCTTGTTGAGTATCTGTTGCAGGGAGTCTACCCGTAAGGCATTGTCCACAATCTGCGTGCGGACCTCACTGTTCATATATCCCGGAAGATAATTCTGCAAAGGGGTGAAAGCAATGATGCAGGCCGCAATCAGGAAAAGCACCGCCAGCACACTAAGCAGCACCGAAAGGCCATTCAGTTTTGACACACGAAGCCCTACAATTTCTTCAAGTGTATTCTCATTAACAACCGTTAGTTTATACTTGAACTTGAAATTTTTCCAGAAAGCTCTGCTTCGTCTTTTCTTCGGCATTTCGTTTATTCTAAATTATAAGCGATTACGCTTTAGTACTTTAACTTTATTCTGATTACTTATTCTTCCTCCTCCAGTTCGTCCAAATTCAACAAACCTTCGGGAAGTTCCACTGTGATGAGTTTCTGTTGCTGGTCTATCCCCCGGATAAATTCTTCCTGCGCGGGAACAAGCAATTCTTCCCCTTCTCTTTCAACGATAAAAAGCGTGTTAACCGTGGCGGTATCCACATCTACCACTTCTCCCAACATCCCGTGGTGCACGTCTTCCATACGGAAACCGACAAAAAATTCCCACGACAATTCTCCTTCACCGGCTTCTTCCGCATGCTTCACCGGAAAGTAAACCTCGACGTTGGTAAACATACGGGCACGTTCGGCCGTGTCCACCCCTTCGAGCTTCACCAAAGCGGTGGAATCCGAACGGAAACGGTATTCCTCCATAAAGAAAGGAACGAAAATCCCGTCGAGCAGGCATACCAGATAATCACAGTCCACCCGGTCGAAAATATCGTCCGTGAAGGTAAACTGCAACTCGCCGTGTATGCCGTGCGGCTTGTTGAATAGTCCTATTTTATATACTTCTTCTTTCTTTATCATATTCGAGTAATTCTGGCTCCGATAGCGTTCAGGCGTCCTTCTATGTTTTGATAACCACGGTCTATCTGCTCGATATTACTGATCGTACTAGTTCCTTCCGCACTCATGGCGGCTATCAGCAGGGCGATACCGGCACGGATATCCGGAGAGGTGAGGCGCGCACCGCGCAACTTGAACCCATGGTTATGTCCGATAACTACGGCACGATGCGGGTCGCAAAGAATGATCTGCGCACCCATGTCGATCAGTTTGTCCACAAAGAACAGACGGCTTTCGAACATCTTCTGATGAATAAGCACGCTCCCTTTGGCTTGCGTGGCAACGACAAGCATTACGCTGAGCAAGTCGGGAGTCAGTCCCGGCCACGGTGCGTCGGCTATCGTCATGATAGAGCCGTCAATGAAAGATTCTATCTCGTAGACCTCCTGTGCGGGAACGTAAATATCGTCTCCCCTCTGCTCGAGCTTAATGCCCAGACGACGGAAACTCTCGGGAATAATGCCCAGATTTTCGTAGGAGACGTTTTTAATGGTTATTTCGCTTTTGGTCATCGCTGCCATACCAATAAAGCTACCGACTTCAATCATATCGGGCAATACGGTGTGCTGTGTACCGTGCAGTTCTTCCACGCCTTCAATCGTCAGAAGGTTGGAAGCTATACCGCTGATCCGGGCACCCATGCGGTTCAGCATCCGGCACAGTTGTTGCAGGTAAGGCTCGCAGGCAGCGTTGTAAATAGTGGTAGTTCCTTTGGCTAGTACGGCTGCCATTACAATGTTCGCCGTTCCGGTGACGGAGGCTTCGTCCAGCAGCATATAATTGCCTTGCAACCTGTCGGCGGTGATTTCGTAAATGCCGCGTCCTTCGTCATAACGGAAGTCCGCACCCAAGTTCTGAATGCCCAAAAAGTGAGTATCCAGACGGCGTCGGCCGATTTTATCTCCGCCCGGTTTCGATATTAACGCTTTTCCGAAACGGGCAACCATGGGGCCGATCAACATCACTGAGCCACGGAGGCTGGAACATTTCTTCAGAAATTCGTCGCTTTCCAGGTAAGCCAGATCGACGTTTTCTGCTTTAAAGCTATATGAGTCAATGCCTTTCTTTGAAACCGTCACACCCATTTCCCGCATCAGCTGGATCAGGTTGTTGACATCCAAGATGTCAGGTATGTTGTCCACCGTCACTTCTTCGGCAGTCAGCAACGTGGCGCAGATTATCTGCAAAACTTCGTTTTTGGCGCCTTGCGGATGAATTTCCCCGCTTAGCCGATGTCCTCCTTCGATTACAAATGAAGCCATTGATTGAATTTTAATTGTTTACGATTCCAAAAAAGAGAATTATCTGTCCTGGTTATTCTGACGGTAGTTTCTCCGCTGGTTATTCTGACGATTGTTGGTATAGTTCGTCTTCGGACGGTAATTCTGGTTGAGACGTTCTGCCATTAGACGGACAATATCATCGGTCATCTGGAGCTTTCCGTCGGAAAGTTCGTACAGGTCTTCGGCAATTTTCTTATCGTCCACCGTGTCCTTGTTCCACGCCATGTAGTCTTTCTTCATGTGGTTGCAGATCAAAGCAATCAAGTTGCGTTTTTCGTTTCCTTCGGGAAACTCGATCGCTTTCTTAATCAGCACTTCCAGTGTATGTCCGTAGTGACGGTAACGCATACGGGTAGTGTTGTAAGGGATATGATCCGGACGGGTGACGAGGTTGTCCTTGCGGATGATCTCGTAAGGATAGTCAATATCGAGTTCAAAACCGGACATAATAGCGAGGTGATCCCACAACTTATGCTTGAAATCGGGTACATCACGCAGGTGGGGAAACATATTCCCCATTATATTGATAATGGTGTTGGCACAACGCTGACGCTCTGCACGATCTTGAATGGTCAACGCATAATCTACCATGTTCTGAATACTCCGCCCATATTCGGGAAGCGGCATTCTTTTCTGTTGGGTATTGTATTGCATCTCTTTACTGGATAAATCTTTAATGGATAATGTATATTTATTCATAACGGACACGGCTTATAATAGTTTCTTCGGCATGGAAGCTACGAATTCTTTCAGGTAGAAAGGTTCGAAATAAGCCACGTCTTTATAATCTTCTGTCGCCACCGCTTTCTCTGCCAACGGGAACATCATCTTCGCCAACGGGTGAATGCCGTCGATGAAATGTGCGTTGGGATGCGTGATTTTCTCACGGCATTTGGCGGCTCCGTTTCCGAAAAAGTAAACCGGGTGCTCATTCAGATATTCCAGATAGGAATTTTCGTCCACAATATCTGCGGCAATAGCCCGCTTCACGTTCAGGGCACGGTCATAAACGGCTGCATATACTTCCATGCGGCGTGCGTCAATCATCGGGCAGAGCAATGCGTCTTCCGGCAAATCATGGTGCAACAACACAGGAACACTTAAAACCTCCGGTGTAGGGATAGCGATCAACGGGATATTCCGCCCGTAACAAACACCTTTTGCCATTGACACTCCTATCCGAAGTCCGGTGTACGAACCCGGTCCGCAGCTTACCGCAACGGCGTCCAACGGTATGGCATGACTATCAATGAACGACAACGCTTCATCTACAAAAACTCCTAACGACACGGCGTGTGAAGGGCCTTTCAAGTCTTCTTTCACAAAAATCGTCTGTCCGTCTTGACTGGCCGCTACCGAGCAAACAGAGGTAGAGGTTTCAATATTCAGTATACACGACATAAAAATCAGCTTATTAAATTGTCGCAAATTTACATGATTTGTCGGAAACTACCTAATATTTGCGTAGATATTCTCAGAAGGGGTATAAGAGCACTTCTAATCTATACAAAGTATCATATTCAGTCCAAAAGGACGGATTTGAAGCACCAAATGAAAGAACCGATTCAAAGAATGAGGTGATGACAAGAGAAGTCTTTATCAATAAAATTGTAAAACTAATTTCAATATTAATCAGTTAAAAAGTGAGAGGCTGACTAATAGTTATTTGATAGTACACATAAACCAAAAGCAGGTTAAATTGCCGACAGGAGTAAAAGTATGTCCCGAACATTGAGATAAAAAAAATGCCGAAGAAAAAGAAATATCTATCTTTTCTTCGGCATAAGTCCAACAGGTAAAAGAATCTTTATTCAAGATCCCTTACGCAACGCACGTATCCTTTTTTGTCATTGACAAGCCTGTCTTTATCGCCTCCCCACTGCGTGTCCACAGTCGTGACGAATCTAAGATAACCATCAAAATACATCTGATAGCCGGCACTAAATGATCTTCCTCCGTTCATATCCCGTTTAGAAAATCCTGTCCGAGAATGGATTACCTGTCCATCTTTCATATTCAAAGAAGATAAATTACCACCAAAGTCATAGACTTTAGGTTTCTCCCGGTCATCCCAGTCAAACAAACTGCCGGCCATTATCATCAGTTCAGCCTCATTAGGCAAGCGCCATGTCCCCAAATCACTCTTATCCGGTTTCTGATAATAATAAGCACACGGAGAGTTTCCTTTCTCTATATCGCTCATCAAGGTAGTCCAGGTTTCGTAGTAGTATTCACTGCTCCTGTTAGGATTCTTCAAATCCTTCGGCTTGTCTATCGTATTCGCAATATATTGGGCAACTTCGAACCCTTTGTGATAAATCGTATTAATCTGTGAAGTCTCATTATGTGCCGGAAGTTCATAAATAGCTCTTGAGGCCCTGGTAGTATTAGCAGGTAAATTGTCAGCCCTGAAAATCAGATACTCATGCTCTGTCCATTTGTTGATCAGTGTCTTGCTGAGTTCCTTACCTATTTCATCAAGATGATAACTATGATCCTCCGAGGTTTCCAAGATTCCCAAATCCCTGATCAGTCTCACATCCGAAAAAGGAGTTCTTTCTCCGGGACTTGCCGTTTTCTGGTAATCAAAATTATATAAAGGGGTCATACTATGCGATTCTTCTACAAAGATAATGGCATTAGGGCTGTTCAATGTCAAGTTGGTACTTCCCATGAAAGCTCTTGAGGTAAATAATGCTGTAGCATTATCCGACGGAGCGTGCCCAACAAGCCTGCTCTTTAACGGCAATACCCGCTCTGCTACATACAACATGTTTGCTTCACAAATAGAAGGAATATACCATTGCATTTCATTTGCCTGCATCTGTCCGTCACGGTTGTTGTCCCTGTTTCTCAGGAACGGGGTGAAGCAGGCGTATGTAGCATGATAATACTTCATAGCCAGGTTGGTGTGATCTTTACTTAGTGTCAACTTCGCATTATTGACTTTTGTCATAACTTGCCATAAAGTTTTCTCTTTTCCTCTCAACATCGGATCAGGCATTATATTATCGGTTTCATCTAATCCTCCCGTACGTCTGCTCATCAAAGACCATGTGTTTGCCCAACCATTGGAATAGTATTTATTATAAAAAGCATCCGCTTCACTGGGACCTCTTACAGACCAATCCAAATCAGGGGTTTCATTCACATTCTCCACTCCCCAAACGCGCATACCGTCAGGACTGTTGACAAACACCGTTTTTATGGACATTTGCCGAATGGTTACAATAGCTTGATGATAACGTGACTGTCCGTCAGGAGAAATTTCATGCGACGTGTTCACCAGCAAATCAAACGTACGATCCGGGGAGTTGGCAAAGGTTTTCCACAAATTTTTATCCTTGGGAGCGTTCTCCTGCATAGGATTTTGTTCGTAGAAATATTCATTGGCATAAACAGTTACTTTACAAAGTCCCGAAGCCGCATTGAATACATAATCAGGTTCATTCATCAGCCTGTAAAGAAACTGCTCCAGCGAAAGCAGATTAGCACCCGTATCGGAGAAATATTGCATATCCTCGTTTCCATTGTCGGGCAGAGTGCTTGGATGGATATAGAATTTGAGCCAGTTCGTATCAGCCTTTTTTTCTTTAGAAGGAATATAATTGTTATTCTTCAACTGTTCCAATTCCGCTTTCGTATAAGAGATAATCTTATCACAGAACGGTGTGCGTATGGCAAAAGAAATCATGGCATCATCTTTCAGAGTACCGTCCGGATTGAAGATAGCAAGTTCATCTTTCTTAAAACGCATCAGTCCCTGTTCATAATGACAGTCAAAATTGAATGACCGGTGTGCGTCATACACCAGCCCCTCTACTCCGGGAGCGGGTTCCTCCTCTTTCGCCTTGTCCGATTTTGCTTCTACAACCAGATCATTCATGCCTTTAATGGTCACATTATAGGTATAATGTACGTTACGTTCTATATCATAATCATTGGCCGGATCGTTTTCCGCCGTATATCCCAGATAAATGCGGTAGGTCACCCTTCCGAAACGCTCGGTAGGAGTATCACCGGTTGCAAGATTCTGACGTAACTCACCTGTAAATTCAATATAGGGAGCCAGATCCGGGGCATATTCCGTCTCACCGTTTTGCAGATTAGGTTTGTCAGTTGCACCTGCAACGGGAGACTTCAGTTGCTTCTGTCTCAGATCATATCCCTTCCTTTCCGCATTATAACCGGGGGAAGCCGGAGAAATAGCCTTCTTCGCGATCTTTCGGTTTTCGGGCATGTAGAATGAAGTGGTAATATTGTCGGCATCACCCTCGAACTGGAAATATTCCGAAACCCAGTATGATTTTTTGTCCACCCCGTCAGCATCCCATGAAGCAGTCTGATCGGTTCCTTTTGCATGTTCCGCAATGAAGGTCGATCCCGGCACATTACCAAGACGATATGTTCCAGGCTCAAAAGTGAGTCCGGCAATTGTTTGCAGGTTCAATGTGATTTTGGCTTCCGAGCGTTTCAAGGAGACTTCGATTTGTTTTGTAGCGGTAGAAACCGTTACTGTTTGGGTTAGCGACATCAATAAGTTACCATTCGGACGAAACAGGGTATGAACAGTCATGGCCGCTCTTACTTTTTCCAGGTCTGAATATTTTGAAATCCCGTTTAATACTTCAGGCTCCACATGAAACAACCCGTCAGCATCCGATTTATAGTTCGCCAGAAGAAACAGTGTCTTTTTCCCTGTGGTAAGACTGATATTTTTCAACAATCCCATGCTGGTGGGCGCATCTGCATCCACTTCACCTGTGGATGTTGTAAGATCAGTTGCAGCCTGAATAAGGTCGGCTCTTGAATACTCACGTGAGCATTCCACGTTACCGGAAGAATTGAAAACCCACAGATAAAGGTTATAGATTTTTCTCTCTTCACTTTCCAGTAAGGCGGAACGTGTCTTGGCCGTATTAGCTGCCGTACCGACACTTATATCCACCGTCGTGGGAACTCCCTCCGTGACACCGCTCCCTTGAAAGATTTCTTCATCCGTACAGGATGCAAAGAGGGGTAGTAACAGCAGAATAAAATAAGTTATTTTCAGCTTGTATCGTTTCATAAATAATAAAAATTATCGTAATAAATTCTCGTATACATCATTGGAATGGAGGAAGGTCTACCTCTTTACTATTCCAAGGCTCAACCCGGTAAATAATCTCTTTATCTGAAGATTCCGGCAGGACTATGAATACTTTATAATCCCGATTCGGATAAATAGGACCGGAATATACTCCGGGAGAAGTCTCCTCACCAACATCAAGCAGGAAAGTCCTCGTTTTTGTTTGTGATTCATCTCCTCCTGTAAAATAATCCAATGTCAACTGTATTTTCGGGTGATTTTGCTTTTTCTGCCAGGAATTACTTTCCGGAATATAAGGGGCCAGATACTGGGGCACAACAAACTGTTCGTATAATCGAGCTTCCATTGCCACATAATCAATCTCTCCCTCGGCAGTAAGGGGAGCCTCGTATACAGTCAATTGTGCTCCTTCATTTTTTACCCCATAAGAATATGTACCTGTATGTTCCATAGCCTTTCCTGTTCCTGGGGTGGAGGCAGCCAACTGAGTTTTCTCGGAATCATTTTCCCTGAAAGAGGGAGACATCAATACAGGAAAGTTCAAAAAGGAAATCCTTTGGTAATTATACGTAACCTGACCGTAACGGGGTGCGCTTGCCAGATATACTCTGATACGGGCAAAATCACGGAATAGGGGAACTGTTATCTCTTGCGCCAGCTTTCCTGATGCAGGCAGAACAGATGCCACCGTTTTCCCCGAAAGCAAACTCAAATGTAGTCTGTTAGACACGCCGGGCAAATCTGTCCAAGCGACAACAGAAGTTCCTTTCCAGTCAATAATCTTTTCATCTGCTGGAGAAGGAGTTACACCGTCATAAGGATTATTCACAGGTAATCCCAAACTTCCATCCTGCTGTTCCTTAATAATAGCAGGAAAAGCAGCACCTGCAAATTCCTCTTTGGAGATTTCCTCCGTACCAGCTCCCAGGAAGTCCCATGGAATCTTATTCTGAAGATTGCCTTCAGGAGTATAATAAGGTAGATCCTTTCCTGTCTGGTTAGGAGCATACAATGCATAAAACTCGGTTTCCCCCTTAGGAATACGTATATTGATCTGATATTGTCCGTCCACCCCGGTTGAATTGAAGGGAAGCAGTTGATTATACACATACCGATTCAAATCTCTGTTAAAGATCATAAGTGCTATCCTTGGCTGGGCGGGAGCCTGAGGAAACAGAGTACCGGTCTTAAACCACTGAAAAGGATCAGAGGAAAGTTCATCCAGCAGATCGCTGTCACCGGTTTCAACACCTCTGGTTGTAAGATTTAGTCTGACAGTCACAGCATCCTCATCGAAAAACTGTTCCGAAACAGTATCTTCATTTCGGCAGGATACCGAAATAAAGCAAAGAACCAGTGACATCGTTATCATAGAGTACCTCACAGCCTTCATCATACGAATATATTTAATATTTTTCAACATAACATTAATCAATCAGTTATAGGAACCACATCAACAGCTTCCCATGGTTTTACACTTATACTCAGTGAGAGGGGATTCTGGCGGAAAAACAGTGGAAGAACCGCTTCTTGCCGTCCCGTTATCCGTATCTGCTCGGGATATTGTGCGATATATTGTGCCACATTTACAGTACAAAGAACCTTGTCACCCTGCATAAGACGGATCATTAGCGGGTCCTTGTCATCAAAGCGCAGGGTATTGAAGTCAAGCACGAAGCGATCATTCTCCTCGCCTGCGATAAACGGAAGGTCAAAAGAAGTTTCACCAGCCCGCTGTCCGGAAAGATAGAAACGTGCGGAAAGTGATTCCATTGTCAGGCGAAAACCTGCCTCCTTGTTCTGCTCAAACCAGGTCTGCGAATTGTTATCATCATCAGAAAGGACTACCGCATGGATTTTCACATGCTGGGAATAAAGGCGAACTACGTCACGGGACTCGTTCATAACTTTAGATGTAATATCTGTTTCTCCCAAGTATAACCTGTCAAACGTACCGGATGCTCGTCCGTCCTTTTCCATTAGTTCGGGGCGGGAAACCGACGAACCTTTGTAGCTGTCCTCTTTACCGATAATCGTTTCTGTCAAAGCGTTGCCTACGGCCACCACTTTATAATCCCCTTCCGGAAGCGTGACCTCCAGTGGTGAAAGCAGCCGTTCTCTCTCCAGATGATGCTTTTCTATAAGAACTTCGCCTTTGGCATCAAAAATAAAGACATCAATACCATCCACATATTCCTGTAAATGTTCCTGATTGTCATCAGCCAGATAAGAAAAGACAATCGTGTTGCCAAGACAGCCGCTCAAATCGTCATATACCCGATCACAGGCGGTCACGAGGTATAAAGTGAGTAGCAGCCCCAGCCAAGTGGGTATGTATCTTATGTTCATACTTTATACTAATTATTATAAATCAAATGCAGATAACTTCCCCGGAAGAGATAACGTATACTTCTCCCGGGAATAATAAAAAAGGGAGGAGATAACCTTTCCCCTCCCCAAAAGTCAGGCGGATTCCGGTATTGACCTGTCAGAGCCAACACGGGAGAACCGCTCCGGCAAGTGACTATTATTCTCCTATCTGTTAAAGGATAGGGAAGACGTTCACAGCAGTCCAAGCTTGTACTTGAACACGAACAATAACATTCACATTTTCATCTTCCAAATCTTCCTGACCACCCGGTTCTGGAGTCACTCCTTCCGGAATAGTCGGATCTGTATCCACCAGGATACCCTGTCCGTTGTTCAATGTGCTAAGATTCAGATTGATCAGGTAACCACCCTTACCGGCCGGAACATCAGTCGTACCGTCTGTTGCACCTTCTGTCTTCGCATAACCGGATATAACTACAAAACGTCTGTCTACAGATACGCCTGCATCACCTGTTTTGAAAACGAAAGCGAGTTTTGGAGCATTGTTAGTCTTTCCGTAACCGGTAATTCCATTTGAGAAGAAGTTAAATGCCGCAGCTTTTTTACCTGCTCCGAAATCAAAAGCAGTTGCTGTAAAGTAGGAAGATACATCGGACAAGTCTGTCTTGCCATCAGGTTTGAATGTTCCATTGGTAAAATCATATCTGTCACCTGCATAAGTCTTGGCCCAGAACCAGTTTGCTTCTTCTTCTACTGTAAGTGCAGGAATAGAAAGTGTTCTGCTGAAACGGTTCATCAGGATACCCTGGTTTGCAGAGGTCACGTCAACAACCTGCAACCATTTGCTCAAAGCGGCTTTCTTGCTAAGGTCAGACTTACCATCCCACACTTCGTTATTGAAGCCATCGGCAGCAGCTTTGAAAGCCGTCCATGCATCAGCACTGGTTTTTCCGTTGTTTTCAGCCTTACCCAGCCATGTCTTGCACCACTGTTCCGCCTCGGCCTTTTTTCCGTCTTTCCAAGTAACTTTGATAAATTTGGTTCCAGTCACTTGGAAACGGTTCATACTGGCAGCCAAGGTGAGTTCCGCTTTCTTGACGGTACGCTTATCCTGCTGGGGATCAACGCCATAAGATTCGGCACCAACAGTGGTAAGTTCTTTGGAACCTGCATAGATCACTTCATTAATTTTAGCCTTCAACAGTTGTTTGCTAACATCAGACACGGGCTTGTTCTCAACCAATGCACCTTGAGGGTTTGCAATAACAAGAGCTTTTGTTGCGCCTTTGTCCACGTTAAGGAATTTATAACCTCCTGTCGCTTCACCAGCTCCCACGGCGGTAGATGAAGTCAACTTAGTAAAATCATCAGACCCCTTCGTAAACTCCTTCGCAAAGACAATATCATCTCCCTTTAACAAGTACACATGCAGTTTTTCAACCGTTGCCGGATCACCATTGTTGGCAGTGTTCTGCAAATCGCCCATGGCGGCACGTGTACCGGGACCGGGCAATGCTACTGACATCATCACATCAACCGGCTGATTAGCACCCTCCGGTACAACCAGATTTTCTTCATTGTTACATGCAGCAAACAACGCCAGCGAAGCCACTGCAAAATACTTCATTACTTTCATGATTTGAATTGTTTTAAATTGAAATTACTAATACAATATATAACTGAGTTACATCCGCAACCCACGATTTATTCATTTACCCTTACAGCCTTGAATGCTTTCGCACGGTTACATCCCCGAGCCGCTGCCTCTTCCAACAGTTTCTCTGCCTTCCTCCAATCACCTTTCATATCATAGGCAATTGCCATTGGGAACAGGACACGACTGTCTTCTCTTACCACTTCCAATACCTGCAACGCACCGTCCGCATCCTTGCCATATTTCAACAAGGCATTGGCATAATTCAAAACCGCCACAATGTCCCCCGGAAACTGCTCGTATGCCTTCTTATATACCGGCAGAGGATTCTCCCCCCGGGAAGCATACAATCCGGCCAGCTGGTACATTTCGTACAAGCTAAGACATTCGGGCTTGGTCTCAAAAACTCCGGGGAGTTCCTCCGACGTATAAGGCCTTACATCAAAGCTGAGACTGAATGTTGTACGCCGCAGAGCCGGGTAAAACTCTTCCAAAAGAATATGGTAAGTCTTATCATTATCTAACTCACGGATAGCCGACTCACGTTCCGTATCATTTGAGTTATGTTCAATGATAAAAAGGATTTTGTCCTTATTGGAAAGAGTGGAACCACTGACTGCTGCCTTAAGACCTTCCCAGTCTTCCCCAACCCCTTCGGTACGATAAACCGGTGCTTTCTTGAGGGCGGGATATTGACTGGAAATATAATTTGAAAGGGTTTGAGTCCGTCTTTGCGCAAGGGATTTGTTATAATTAAAATCTCCTTCGGGAGAAGCGTAACCTTTTATATACACATCCTTTAGCTCCGCCCCTTTAATCAATAGGTTTTCAGATACAAATTGGCCGAGTCCGGCAAGCTCCTGACGGTTATCCGCAAAGGTCTTGCGAAGATCGTGTTGTGCCACGGGAAAAGTCACTTTACAATCAAAAGAATCCTTGTAGCACTTGACCAGCACCTTTTCCGGTTCGATAAAATCGTAGGCATAATCTTTCGCTCCAAAGAGCGGAATACCGGCTTGCAATGCAATACCATCGTTTTTACTCATACCACATTCGGCACAACCATATAACTTTTCATCCACAACAAGATGACCATCTGCCATCCAACTTTCAAAAGGGAAACTGCTTTTGAATGTCAAGGGTGTTTCTTTCAGCTCCTTGACAGAATGCACCTCACCGTAGCCAAGCTGGTCACTCTTCACATTATGCAGGGTCTTGCGACGTTTAACAACCTTATACCTCCTTCGGCCGGAAATGCATACAGGTTCCAGTTCCACACTTTTTTTTCCATCCACTGAAACAAAACGGGGAGAAATATACATCATTTGCTGGCTTTTCAACTTTTCGACAAGCCCTATCGAAAATTCTATATCCAATTTATCCCCGTCCGCGCTTCTCTCTACACGGCTTCCGGAATAATCCCCGTGCAGACCATTAGCTGACGATAAAGTTTCCTGGGCAAAAACCAACATGGGAAACATTCCCAGGCAGCCCATAATAAAAATTTGTTTCTTATAATATTGTAACGGTTTCATGATATACTTTTTTGCATAAAAAATAAAAAATCCGGGTACGTAAGAAGACTATTTCAACATATAAATAATGGAAATCGCCGCTCTGGTGGGACCGATATAATCAGCATCCCCCTTCCCCTCCTTTTTTCCGCAGGTAGTACACTTGTACTTATCATAACGGGTATGTACATAACCGATGCCCAAGGAGGCCTCTATATTGAAACGATTGGAAACGACCCACTGATAGCCGGCACTCAGACCACCACCCCAAAAATATCCTTCATAACGGTGCTCCTTCATTTTCCCGTCTCCCTTTTGAAGAACAAAAGGTACATCAATGCCACCGATGTTCATCTGCCCTCCATGCGCGTGCAACCCGAAGAACCAGCCATTGAAAACATCACACGTCCAGTAACGTAGCTCAGGCTGTACCAACCAATGACTAGCCTTCTTTGTTTTATACCGGGAGGAGGTAGCATCCTGCGTGTAGAAAAAGAAATTCATCCCCACTTGGGTGTCAAGCGTCCATTTCCGTCCCATTGAAAACTCAAGGGAAAGATTCGGAGTCTTCAGGGCATCATACGCCAAATTATTTTTTATTGCCACCTTCTGTGCAAAAGAATGGGTGCAAAAAAATAAAAAGAAAAGAAAAATAGTCCTCTTCATACTAAAGATTTTTATCATTATTATTAATACTCTGTTTCTCGTTTTTTTGATGTTGCAAAAGTACTGCGCTGCTATCGCATTGGCATTATACAAAAAAGACAGAAATTAACAAATACATGACTATTTTAGAAAAAATGTCATTATTGTGTAAATGTATCATACTCACAGAACCCAATGTGAAGTCAAAAAGCCGGTCAATCAAATGTAAAGCAATGCAAAATATCTATTCTATATAAGAATATAACGAAACAGATAACAAGTATCTTTACTCGTCAAAATATCTTTATCTTTTAAGATTAGATATAAATCTTCACAGGACCGCTTGCCTACACCATGTAATTTGCCCAATGCGTCAAAACCATTTTTCTTGATAAACCGCAACAGGTCCTCCAACAGATAGATATTATACCTCCTAAGGTTCCGTAAGATTCTCGGTTGTATCTCCAAATATTCCAAAGGAGTAGAAAGTTTATCCACACATTCCGCAGGTATATCATATTCTTTGAGTGGAACAAAGACTTTAAATTGTCCGCAAACAACATTGTTCCTGTGTAAAACAGCCTTATAGTTTCTATACCGGAGATGGACTGATTGAAGCCTTTGCTGTTCTTGAACCAGACTTTCCCAACAACGACTTACTTCCCTTACGCCTTCCTCATACATGAAAATTAATTCTCGTATGGAAAGATTATACCTGTAGGACAGATCGGATATATCAGTCCCTGTCATCAGGGAATAAAAAATATCCTGCCTCTTTTCATCCCTTACATACATGGACATCATTTTGACAAGATCCTTATAAAGACGGAAACAATATACCGACAAGCCATGTGCACGAAGAGAAATAAAAGTCTTTTCCTTCTTGCTTACTTTTTGAATAGAAGATTCCATATTGCTTAATATTGTATTAAAAAAGACAGGTATTTATCATACGGTCAAATTTTATCTTTTTTGCTTTCGCTCCGCAATTCTGTCGGAGTTAGCCCAAACAGTCTTTTACAATAGCAGGTGAGATGGGCGGGAGAACTAAATCCAAATTCCATGGCTATTTCCCGGAAAGCAACATCCGGATCACAGACTTTCTCACGAACAATCTCAGCCTTCCGTTCCTGCATCCATTGATAGGGGCTCTGGTTAAAACAATCTTGGAACTTGCGGTTGAAAGAGCGTTCTGACACACAACACAAACTGGCAAATTCTTTCACAGATTTCACTTTCCGATAATTTTCCAGCACAAAATCTTCAAATTTTCTTCCTACTCCGGATGTTCCTGAAAAGAAGGAAGCAAGCTCGGGCTTGGTATAAAATCCCCTCAATACAAGTATTATTTCCTGTTGTTTGAGAATGTGCATATGCCTACATAATAATCCTGCATCCAGATAAATAAGCAACTGCCTTAACACGTGAAGCAGCGGTTTGCGAATTAGAAGAATACAGTTATCCCTCTCTCCCAACTTGTCACGGGAAATAGAATCAAAATACATTTTGTCACAAGCCGTTATCTGTTTGTTCCAAAACAATAAAAGACATTCTGCCGGTACAACACTTTTAATCCGGTTCTCCTCCCGCTGTGGAATAAGGAGCATCCTGTTTCTGAGAAGAGAAATATGATGTTCCTGCCCTATATCAACTAACAATTCTCCTTTCAACAGGAATAAAATACAAAAACAGCTGTCATTATCAACTTGCCCACATTCTTGTGCAGCCAATTTATATCGAGTAAACCCACTTGCAAAATTAAGCTGATAATTAAAGCAGGAGCGGTGCTCAGACAAATTAAGTAGTTTCATGTTATATCTTAAAATAATTATGTTTAGAAAACATCGTAATCAAGATGTTTGTTTTTAACAAAAAAGACATATATTTTCAGATATCAGACAATTAAAACATGCTTATAATTTCACGCCTGTTTCCCTGATTTTTCTGCAATCAAAGTTTTTTATTGCAGCTATTTTTAGATGTATCATTGAAAATAGTTATATTTGCGACTAGTTTATTAGGACAGATATGAGCCAGCATTAAAATCGGCATATAAGTTTCTGATAATCAGATATAAATATAAAATTACATGATTATTTCCAATTCTTAAAATATTCGTGTAGTTTTGCGCAAAACTTTAAAAATATGATACAGTCAATGACAGGTTACGGCAAAGCTACTGCCGAACTTCCAGAAAAGAAAATAAACGTAGAAATCAAGTCGCTCAACAGCAAGGCAATGGATTTATCCACTCGCATCGCCCCGGCTTATCGTGAAAAAGAAATAGAAATCCGTAACGAGATTTCCAAGGTTCTGGAGCGCGGAAAAGTAGATTTCAGCCTGTGGATCGAGAAAAAAGAGGGCGCCGAGAGTGCAACACCTATCAACCAGGCATTGGTGGAAGGATATTACAAACAGATTCAGGCTATCTCGGAAAACATCGGCATTCCTGTCCCTACGGATTGGTTTCAAACGTTGCTCCGTATGCCGGACGTGATGACGAAAACGGAAATCCAGGAATTATCGGAAGAGGAATGGAAAGTAGTGCACGCCACGGTGCTTGAAGCGATTAATCATCTGGTAGATTTCCGCAAACAGGAAGGTGCCGCACTGGAAAAGAAGTTCCGCGAAAAGATTGCGAATATCTCGCTGTTGCTCGAAAAGATCGCTCCTTATGAGAAAGAACGGGTAGAAAAGGTGAAAGAACGCATCACGGACGCACTCGAAAAGACGTTGAGCGTAGATTATGACAAGAACCGTCTGGAACAGGAATTGATTTATTATATCGAAAAATTGGATGTAAACGAAGAAAAACAACGCCTTGGCAATCATCTGAAGTATTTTATTAGTACTATGGAAAGCGGTAACGGACAGGGGAAAAAGCTCGGATTTATCGCACAGGAAATGGGCCGGGAAATCAACACATTAGGTAGCAAGTCCAATCATGCGGAAATGCAGAAGATTGTTGTCCAGATGAAGGATGAACTGGAACAGATCAAGGAACAGGTACTGAATGTAATGTAATTTCAAATAGAAAGAATCACATGACAGGTAAATTAATTATTTTCTCCGCCCCGTCAGGCTCGGGCAAATCTACTATCATCAACTATCTACTGACACAGCATTTGAATCTTGCGTTTTCTATTTCCGCAACAAGCCGCCCGCCGCGCGGAACGGAGCAACACGGGGTTGAGTATTTCTTTCTCACTCCGGAGGAGTTTCGTTGCCGTATCGAGAACAATGAGTTTCTGGAGTACGAGGAGGTGTATAAAGACCGTTACTACGGCACACTGAAAGAACAGGTGGAAAAACAGTTAAAAGAAGGTCAGAATGTGGTGTTTGATGTAGATGTAGTAGGCGGATGCAACATCAAGAAGTTTTACGGTGACCGTGCATTGTCGGTATTTATCCAACCGCCTTCGGTAGATGAACTGCGCTGCCGACTGGAAGGTCGCGGCACAGATGCGCCGGAAGTAATCGAAAGCCGCATCGCCAAAGCGGAATATGAGTTGAGCTTTGCTCCGCAGTTCGATTGCGTGATCGTTAATGACGATCTGGAGACGGCTAAGGCGGAAGCTTTGAAAGTAATTAAAAAGTTTTTGGAGGCCTAGTTAATTGTCTTTTGCCAGACAGAAAGATACAAATGAAGAAACATAAAACCGGAATCTTTAGCGGCTCATTCAACCCGATTCATATCGGACATCTTGCCTTGGCCAATTATCTTTGCGAATACGAAGGGTTGGACGAAATCTGGTTTATGGTCAGCCCACAGAATCCCTTAAAAACGCAGTCCGAATTATGGAGTGACGGGCTGCGTCTTAAATTGGTGGAGTTATCTATCAACGGTTATCCGCATTTTCAAGCTTCGGATTTCGAGTTTCACCTGCCACGTCCCTCTTACAGCGTGCATACATTGGAAAAGCTACGCGCTGCTTATCCCGAACGGGACTTCTATTTCATTATCGGCTCTGACAACTGGGCGCGTTTCGACCGTTGGTATCAGTCGGAGCGTATCCTAAAAGAGAACAACATTCTGATTTATCCCCGCCCCAACTACCCCGTAAAAGAAGATGAATTGCCGGAAACTGTACGCCTCGTCCATTCACCTGTATTCGAGATCAGTTCTACATTTATTCGCAAAGCACTGGACACAGGAAAAGATATACGGTATTTTCTGCATCCGGCAGCTTGGGAATATATAAAAACAAATTTACAATACTACTCCGCCAACCGATGAAGCGTTATCATTACCACTTCTGCCGGTGCACCAATGCGAATCGGGAGTTGTGAAGTGCCGATTCCGTTTGTTATAATAAGGGGAATTTTTGCGGTGTTGTAGGCCAGCCCGGTTAAGAAGCGGTTTCCGTAATGAGAATTTAACACCGGGGCGACTCCAAAGACACGGACTTGTCCGCCGTGGGTATGCCCGGCCAGAGCAAGGTCGGTGTTAGCCACTGAAACATCTTCGATATAGTCCGGTGTATGTACTAATAATATGACAAAATCTTTGGGAGAGAGTGCCAATGTAGGCGACACGCCGTTGTGTGTCAAGTCGAAAGGATTGCGTACGCCTGCGATAATGATCTGCTGGCCGTCTTTCCGAAGAGTATCTACCTCATGTTCCAACACCCTCATCCCATAATGTTTCATTGTACGGACAATTTCGTCGTGACAGCGTTCGTAATCATTGTTTCCCATTACGCCGTATGTCCCCATGGGCGTTTTCACACGGGAAAGGGCAGCGAACAAAGGTTCCACATATTCGCAACCTTCCTGATAGTCACCTCCCATTAGCAGGACATCGGCCTTTTGGGCAATCAACAGACGGACAAGGTTGTTCAGTCCTTGTTCTTTCAACAGGCTTTTATAATGCAAATCGGAGACGAAGGCAATGCGGAAACCTTCAAAAGCTTCGGGAACATCCCGGTGAGTGAAATCATATTTCACGACACGGTCGACACCTGCATAAGCGGATGACACACTTTCGGTTGATGAAGTGATTTTGGCTTCACGAAGTACACGATCAGCAGATTCGGTTCCGGCAATGGTTTGTTTCTTTGCCGGTTCACTTTTCTTTTCTTTCGAGACATCCAGCTCTTTGAGTCCGGCATGATCCGGCGCAAAAACATCTGCCGGGACAGTGGAAGCGGTATCCGCATGAACGGAATCTGTATTTAAAACAGGCGAAGGCAAAGTGGACACCATATTTTTCTTCGACTTACAAGAGGCCAGCGAAAGCAGTGTCAACAAGATAACGGAATAAATTATTTTCTTCATTTTCTCTTAATTTGAAGTATTTTGAAGTATTTCGGGGGTGCAAAGATACGAAAAATCATCTATCTTTGTCCGTCAAAACTCTCTATAATATATTAAAGCATGAAAGAAATAAAGCGTAACTCACTGCAAGCATGGATATTAGCGGCACGCCCCAAGACTCTGACAGGTGCAGTTACTCCCGTTTTAATAGGTACTGCACTTGCCGCCATGGACGGGCATTTTGAATGGTTACCTGCACTAATCTGTTGCGTGTTCGCCAGCCTGATGCAGATTGCCGCCAACTTTATCAATGACCTTTTTGACTTCCTCAAAGGGACGGACAGGGAAGACCGCCTGGGGCCTGAACGCGCCTGTGCGCAAGGTTGGATTTCTCTTCAGGCAATGAAAACGGGAATCATCGTCACGGTTACCCTTGCCTGCCTCATCGGTTGTACGCTGCTTTTCTATGCGGGGTGGGAGCTGATTATCGTCGGCGTTCTCTGTGTACTTTTTGCTTTTCTCTATACAACCGGACCTTATCCCCTATCCTACAACGGTTGGGGAGATGTTTTAGTAATCATTTTTTTCGGTTTTGTCCCCGTAGGTGGAACCTACTATGTGCAAGCGCTAACATGGACGCCGGATGTTACCGTAGCCTCACTCGTTTGCGGACTACTCATTGACACTTTACTTGTTGTCAATAATTACCGCGACCGCGAAGCGGATGCACGAAGCGGAAAACAAACCATTATCGTCCGTTTCGGTGAGAAGTTCGGACGCTATTTTTATCTGGCACTGGGAATAACAGCGTCCTTGCTCTGTCTCCGGTTCTTGAGTGAAGGACATTTTTATGCGGGACTGCTTCCGCAACTTTATCTGATCCCCCACTTCTTCACATGGAAAAAAATGGTACGTATATATAATGGTAAAAAACTAAACAACATATTAGGCGAAACGTCGCGTAATATGCTGCTCATGGGAGTCCTTTTGTCGTTAGGGCTATTATTAGGTTGAAAGTTGAAAGTGAAAATTACCGGGTTAGCATTATTAACAAGACAAGACATTAACAGTTATACGTTATTAACGACTTATTATACGTTATTAGTGACTTATTACACGTTATTAACGACTTATTATACGTTATTAGTGACTTATTATTTAGCGACACAAGTGTTTTCTTATAGGTTCTTTGTCAAATTTGACGACAAGATAAATTAGGGAAAAATAATTCAACAGTTCATAGTCGATAGTATCCAATACTCTCCTCCTTCGGGAAGGAGGAGTCCCCGTAGGGGGAGGTGGTAGGTGAGTACATAAGTCTATTATTAAAACAAATAGGCGCACCTACCACCCCGGCTTTCAGCCACCCCTCCTTCCCGGAAGGAGGGGAATGGAGTTACCACCGACTTGTTAAATGCACATTATAATTATATCTAAAGAAAAACCTTCTTTTTTCTAACGTTCTTTTTCTATCTCCTATTATCAATCCTCTATTATCTTATTTTCTCCTACTATCTTATCTTCCTCTATTATCAATCTCCTACTATCTTAATCTTCCCCTATTATCAATCTCCTACTATCTTAATCTTCCTCTATTATCAATCTCCTACTATCTTATCTTCCCCTATTATCAATCTCCTACTATCTTATCTTCCTATTTCCCGTACATTTTTTCGTAATAGCCTTGATAATCTCCGCTAGTTACTTCTTCCACCCACGGCTGGTTATTCAAGTACCATTCGATAGTCTTCACAATGCCGACTTCGAATTTCGTTTCGGGATACCAACCTAAGGCATTGGTAATTTTGGTCGGGTCGATTGCGTAACGCTGGTCGTGTCCGAGGCGGTCTTTGACAAAAGTAATCAAATCCTCGTTAATCCAGTCGATTGAGATTTCTCCGTTTTCACCTTTCACTTTCTTTTTAAGCATTTGGCGATATTCGGGATGTTCCGTCATCAAGCGGTGAATGGTCGAGATAGTCAGTTTCACAATTTCGAGGTTTGTCTTTTCGTTGTGTCCACCTACGTTGTAGACCTCTCCCTCTTTGCCTTCGCGCACAACGAGGTCAATCGCCTTGCAATGATCTTCCACATACAACCAGTCACGCACGTTACTTCCGTCGCCGTAGACAGGCAGATGTTTACCTTCAAGGATATTCTTGATAATCAATGGAATCAGTTTTTCCGGGAAATGATACGGGCCGTAGTTATTTGAGCAACGGGTAATCGTAACCGGCATTTTATAAGTGTCGTGATAGGCCATAACGACCATATCCGCGCTAGTCTTGGAAGCGCTGTACGGGCTATGCGGACAAAGCGGCGTAGCCTCCGTGAAAAACCCTTCAGCACCCAGAGAGCCATACACTTCGTCGGTAGAAACCTGATGATAGCGCACACCTTTCCTCCAAGTCGGGTAGCCCTGTTCGTCCTTGCCCATTACCCACGCGCGGCGTGCACAGTCCAACAAGTTCTGCGTGCCGAGAATATTAGTAATCAAGAACAACTGCGGGTTTTCAATGCTACGGTCCACATGGCTTTCGGCAGCGAAATTCACCACGTAATCGAAGCGATACTCAGCAAACAGACCGTCTACTACTTCGCGGCTGCAAATATCTCCCTTGATAAAAAAGCAGCGTTCATTGTCGATATCCTTGGCAATGGTTCCCAAATTTCCTGCATACGTCAAAGCATCCAGAATCACGACCTTCACGTCGCTATGTTTTGCCAGAATATACTTAATGTAGTTTGCGCCGATAAATCCTGCGGCACCGGTCACCAGATAAGTTTTCATATATTTCTTATTATGTTGATTTTAGGATTGTTTTGCCAGTTCAATAAGGTATTTGCCGTATTCCGTCTTTTCGAGTTGCCGGCCGAGCAGAAGCAGCTGTTCCGTCGGAATCCAGCCCTGACGCCATGCGATTTCTTCGATGCAACTGACATAAAAACCTTGACGGTTCTGAATGGTGGCAACAAAGTTGGAGGCTTCCAGCAAACTGTCACAGTTACCGGTATCGAGCCATGCAAATCCACGTCCGAAAAGTTCCACTTTCAGCGTGTCTTCTTCCAGATAGAGGCGGTTTAAGTCCGTTATTTCATATTCTCCACGGGCGGAAGGACGGAGGGCGGCAGCCTTTTCCGTCACGGTAGCGTCATAGAAATACAATCCGGGAACGGCATAATTGCTTTTCGGAACGGCAGGTTTCTCTTCCAGGGAAACGACTTTGCCCGTCTCGTCAAATTCCACCACACCGTAAGCGCGGGGATCTTTCACGTAATAACCGAATATGCAAGCTCCTTTCTCCACACTGGCAGCACGGCGGAGCATGGCGGAAAATCCCTGGCCGTAGAACATATTATCGCCCAAAATCAGACATCCCGGTTCACCGTTCAGGAAATCGGCTCCCAATACGAAAGCCTGTGCCAGACCGTTGGGTTGCTCCTGCACCTGATAAGAGAAGGACATTCCCAGTTCTTCACCTGTTCCCAGCAGATCGCGGAACATCGGCAAGTCACGTGGAGTAGAGATAACCAATACTTCGCGTATTCCCGCCAACATCAGTGTAGACAACGGATAATAAATCATCGGCTTGTCGTACACAGGCATGATCTGTTTAGAAATCGCCTTAGATAGCGGATAGAGGCGGGTAGCACTTCCACCGGCCAGAATAATTCCTTTCATGTTCGTCTTTGTTATTCATTCACTGGCTGCAAAGGTCGGAAAGAAATCCGAAATGACAAAAATAATGCGAAGTTATTTATCCGCCAGCTCGATAACTTCCAAATCCTTGAACGCTCCTTCGTCAATGACAAACCGCACCAATGTACGTACTTTATGAAATCCGGACATTCCCGCCGCTCCCGGGTTGATGTGCAGCATATCCAACGTTTTGTCATATTTCACCTTTAATATATGAGAATGCCCGCTGATAAAGAGTTTCGGCGGCCGCGTCATCAGGCTTCCGACAATGGAAGGATCGTACTTTCCCGGATAGCCTCCGATGTGTTTTATGAGTACTTCCGCACCGTCCACCGTAAAACGGTTCACCTGCGGAAACAACTTCCGGATTTCCTGCCCATCAATATTCCCGTAGACTGCCCGTAACGGCCGGAAAGCCGCCAATTTTTCCGCTACCTCCAACGAACCGATATCGCCCGCGTGCCAGATTTCATCGCACGGTTCAAAATATTCCAGGTATTTCTCGTCCCAGTAAGCGTGAGTATCTGATAATAATCCTATTCTTGTCATAATTTTCTTTGTTTAATCCCGCAAAGATACTATATTTGGAAAAATCTTAAAGTACATGGAAAGCAAATATAATTATTTCAAGCGAGATATCAGTTGGCTCTCATTCAATTACCGCGTATTGTTGGAGGCAACGGATGAACATTTGCCGCTCTACGAGCGGATTAACTTCATCTCAATCTACTCTTCCAATCTGGAGGAGTTTTACAAAATCCGGGTGGCCGACCATAAAGCAGTGGCTTCCGGAGCAACGGAAAGCGATGAAGAAACCGTACAATCTGCCCGTGAACTGGTAGAGGAAATCAACCGGGAAGTCACCCGGCAGCTGGACGACCGTGTGCACATCTACGAACAGAAAATACTCCCCGCCCTACGTAGAAACCATATCATTTTCTATCAGGACAGACACGTGGAGCCGTTCCACCAACAATTTATCAAAGATTTTTTCCGGGAAGAAATCTTCCCTTACCTGCAACCCGTACCGGTATCGAAGGACAAAATCGTCTCTTTCCTCCGGGACAACCGCCTCTATCTGGCCATACGAGTTTATCCGAAAAAAGAGAATGAGGCAGAGCAACGGCAGCAGCCGTATTACTTCGTCATGAAACAGCCTTATGCCAAAGTGCCCCGTTTCATCGAACTTCCCGCACATGAGAAAGACCATTATCTGATGTTCACCGAAGACATCATCAAGGCGAACTTAAACCTGATCTTCCCCGGCTACGACGTCGACTCCAGCTACTGCATCAAGATCTCCCGCGACGCTGACATCCTGATTGACGACACCGCCAGCAGCGCCGACCTTGTAGCCCAACTGAAGAAAAAAGTAAAGAAACGCAAGATCGGCGACGTCTGCCGCTTCGTCTACGACCGTGCCATGCCGCAAGACTTCCTCGATTTTCTGGTGGACGCCTTCCGCATCCAGCGTGACGAGCTTGTCCCCGGCGACAAGCATCTGAATCTGGAAGACCTGCGTCACCTCCCCAACCCGAACAAGTCGCTCCACAGCCTTGAGAAGCCAAAGCCGATGAAGCTAACCGTCCTCGACGAGAAAGAATCCATTTTCAACTACGTCGCCCGGAAGGACCTGCTCTTATATTATCCGTATCATTCCTTCGAACACTTCATCCATTTCCTTTATGAAGCCGTTCATAACCCGGAAACGCGGGAAATCATGGTCACACAATACCGTGTGGCAGAAAACTCCGCCGTTATCAACACCCTGATAGCCGCCGCCCAAAACGGCAAGAAAGTAACCGTATTCGTTGAGCTGAAAGCCCGCTTCGATGAAGAGAACAACCTTGCCACCGCCGAAATGATGCAAGCCGCCGGCATAAAGATAATATATAGTATCCCGGGACTGAAAGTGCATGCCAAGGTAGCCCTCGTCCGCCGTCGCGGACAGAACGGCGAGAAGCTCCCCAGCTACGCTTATATCAGCACCGGCAATTTCAACGAGAAGACTGCCACCCTCTACGCCGACTGCGGCCTGTTCACCTGCCGCAAGGAAATCGTGAACGACCTATACAACCTCTTCCGCACCCTGCAAGGTAAAGAAGACCCCAAATTCACGACTCTCCTTGTCGCCCGTTTCAACCTCATCCCCGAACTGAACCGCCTCATCGACCGTGAAATAGAACTTGCCGACCAAGGCAAGGGTGGACGTATCATCCTCAAGATGAACGCCCTCCAAGACCCTGCAATGATTAACCGCCTCTATAACGCCTCCGAACACGGCGTTCAGATCGACCTCATCGTCCGTGGCATCTGCTGTCTCATCCCCGGGCAGTCATACAGTCGTAACATCCGTGTCACCCGTATTGTCGACAGTTTTCTGGAACACGCCCGCATCTGGTACTTCGGCAACAACCACCACCCGAAAGTATTCATGGGTTCCCCCGACTGGATGCGCCGCAACCTCTACCGGCGTATCGAAGCGGTCACCCCGATACTCGACCCCGACCTGCGTGCCAGCCTGATAGAAATGCTGAACATCCAACTGGCCGACAACCAAAAAGCCTGCTGGGTAGACGCCCAACTGCAAAACGTATTCAAGAAAAGAACGCCCGGTACCCCAAGCGTCCGCGCACAATATAATTTTTACGAGCAACTAAAAAACAGCCTGCTTCCACATAATCCCACATAA
Source organism: Bacteroides caccae (assembly GCF_002222615.2). Lineage (NCBI taxonomy): Bacteria > Pseudomonadati > Bacteroidota > Bacteroidia > Bacteroidales > Bacteroidaceae > Bacteroides > Bacteroides caccae. The sequence continues at coordinate 4,399,727 of NZ_CP022412.2, forward strand.
CTCTATATAACCCTATATAACCCTATATAACTATAACACATATAACGCCCCATGCCGCACCCACCCGCATGGTTTCCCCGGACTACTTTTTTATCCGTCAAGCGAGCTTCCGTAACGGAGCGGATTTTTCTTCAAGTTTGGTGGTAATTTAGCCAGTCGGTGGTATCTCCATTCCCCTCCTTCAGGAAGGAGGGGTGGCTGAAAGCCGGGGTGGTAGGTGGATACACAATGCTGATAATAACAGACTTACGCATTCACCTACCACCTCCCCCTACGGGGACTCCTCCTTCCCGAAGGAGGAGAATGGAGATACCACCGACTATAAACTGTCAAGTCATTATTTCACTAATTCACCTTATAACCAAATTTTTTGTTTGTTTCTCTGTCTCTTTCTTTTGTTTCAAGACAAAAGAAAGAAAGTTGTAACACAAATGTAACAAGTATGACATCCCCCTGCAACCTCAAACTCCGTCCTTTGCAGGCGGAAATAACATACACACATTTATGGAGACAATTTATTTATGCATTATCATTTTCCTCTTCGTACTAGCCATATTCGACCTGATCGTCGGTGTGAGTAACGATGCGGTTAACTTCCTCAATTCGGCGGTAGGTGCCAAGGCGGCCTCCTTCAAGACCATCCTGTTTATTGCAGGCATCGGCATATTCATCGGAGCATCGCTCTCTAACGGCATGATGGACATTGCCCGGCACGGCATCTACCAACCCGAGCACTTCTACTTTGCAGAAATCATGTGTATCCTGCTTGCCGTCATGCTCACCGACGTTGTCCTGCTGGACGTATTCAATTCAATGGGAATGCCTACCTCCACCACCGTATCCCTCGTCTTCGAGCTGCTGGGAGGAACCTTCGCCCTCTCCCTCATCAAAGTCCGTAACAGCGACACCCTCGGGTTGGGCGACCTGATAAACACCGACAAAGCCCTTTCCGTCATCATGGCGATATTCGTATCCGTGGCAATCGCCTTCTTTTTCGGTATGCTCGTCCAATGGCTGGCCCGTGTCATCTTCACGTTCAACTACACGAAAAAGATGAAATACAGCATTGCACTGTTCGGAGGCGTGGCCGCCACCTCCATAATCTATTTCATGCTCATCAAAGGACTGAAAGACAGTTCCTTCATGACCCCCGAAAACAAGCAATGGATACAGGACAACACTTGGATGCTTATCAGTGTGTTCTTCGTATTCTTCACCATACTAATGCAGATCCTTCACTGGCTGAAAATCAATGTCTTCAAAGTAGTAGTACTCATGGGTACTTTCGCCCTCGCCCTCGCCTTTGCCGGCAATGACCTTGTGAACTTCATCGGCGTTCCCCTCGCAGGCTTCTCGTCCTTCATGGATTTCACGGCCAACGGCAACGGCAATCCGGACGGATTTCTGATGACCTCACTGCTCGGCCCCGCCAAAACTCCGTGGTACTTCCTCATCGGCGCCGGCGCTATCATGGTCTACGCCCTTTGCACCTCCAAGAAGGCACACGCGGTAATCAAAACTTCCGTCGACCTCTCCCGTCAGGACGAAGGCGAAGAAACCTTCGGAAGCACCCCGATAGCCCGTACAATCGTCCGTTTCAGCATGACACTCGCCAACGGCATCTCACGCATCACCCCGGACAGCACCAAGAAATGGCTGGACACCCGCTTCCGCAAAGACGAAGCGATCATCGCCGACGGAGGTGCTTTCGACCTCGTCCGCGCCTCCGTGAACCTTGTCCTTGCCGGCCTGCTCATCGCACTGGGAACTTCGCTGAAACTCCCGCTGTCCACCACTTACGTCACTTTCATGGTAGCCATGGGTACTTCGCTCGCCGACCGTGCCTGGGGACGTGACTCAGCCGTTTACCGTATCACAGGCGTACTGAGCGTCATCGGCGGTTGGTTTATCACTGCCGGAGCTGCCTTCACGATCTGTTTCTTCGTCGCCCTCGTGCTGCATTTCGGTGGAAATATTTCAATCATTGCCCTCATCGCTCTGGCAGCATTCATCCTGATACGCAGCCAGGTGATGTATAAGAAACGCAAAGCAAAAGAACAAGGCAACGAAACTCTCAAACAACTGATGCAAACATCGGACAGCGAAGAAGCGCTGCAACTGATGCGCAAACATACCCGCGAAGAGCTTTGCAAAGTTCTCGAATACGCAGAGACGAACTTCGAGTTGACCGTCACCTCGTTTATCCACGAAAACTTGCGGGGACTGCGCCGTGCCATGGGTTCCACAAAGTTCGAGAAACAACTTGTCAAGCAGATGAAGCGCACGGGAACGGTAGCCATGTGCCGCCTCGACAATAACACCGTGCTCGAAAAAGGGCTGTACTACTATCAGGGCAACGACTTTGCCAGCGAACTGGTGTATAGCATTTCCCGCCTTTGCGAACCGTGTCTGGAGCATATCGACAATAACTTCAATCCGCTGGACGCTATCCAAAAAGGAGAATTCAGCGATGTGTCCGAGGACATTACCTACCTGATTCAGCAATGCCGCAAGAAAATGGAGAATAATGAGTACAACGATATGGAAGAAGAAGTCCGCCGTGCCAACGACCTCAACGGACAGCTTTCGTTGCTGAAACGCAAGGAGTTGCAGCGCATCCAAAGTCAGGCGGGCAGTATCCGGGTCAGCATGGTTTATCTGACAATGGTTCAGGAGGCACAGAACGTGGTGACTTATACAATCAACCTGATGAAAGTAAGCCGGAAATTCCAAGTGGAAACGGAAATGCCGTAAAAGTCAGACGGAAATGTTACAGAAGTCTCAGACAGAGATGTTACGATGAAATATATAAAAACACACAAAAGAGGGTTTATTCAAAGTGCAGAATTACTAAGTCATTTTTAGGTTGGGGAACCATAGATGTACAATGAGAGATAAACCCAAAAACAGGCAGAGGGTGACTAAACAGTCGGAAGTTTTCAGATACTCTTGACTTTTAGTCACCCTCTTTTTTTGTCCGTTCCACCTGCCCGCTTTCGCTTGGTGGAACTACGTGCGGGTGGCACGTTTTCGTTTTACGTCATACTTTTCTTTCTTTTTTCCTGCCGGTCTCTCTTTTTTTCTGCCGGCTGCTAATCCTTCTCCGTCTTTCCGTTTCTCCGGCGACGGAAGCGCAGAAGCGCTTCGAGAATATCAAGCAGTTTTTCAAGAAATAGTTTCATCTTTTTCTTTTTTTAAGGTTAATAATTCGTTTAGACAGACGGGTCCGGCGTTACACCACCGCCACCGGGTGTGTTTCCGCCGCCGGGTTTGTCATCGCCGCCCGGATTTTCCGTATCACCGTCGGCAATCAGACCGGCTGCTACGTCTTTGACGTGTACAAATTCCACTCCGGCAGTCAGTGCGCGGGTCGTGTTTCCGGCAGACCGGGTGTACTCCGGCGTGAACTGACAGCGCAGCGAAACGATTTGCGAGCTGCTGACTTTGCTTTCCTGTTCCACGCCTTTTCCGCAGGCTTTGGCAACCATAGTGAATGTTCCCAATCCTTCGAGACGCACTGTGCGGCTATTGAGCAACTGTTCGCGCATCACGGACATCAGATTCCGAATCACGTTGTGCACGTCGCCCGCCGTCAACGAAGCCTTTTCGGCAATCAATTCCGCCATTTTCTGCGTGTTGACCGTTCTCCCGATTTTCACCAGGCGGGGATAAAAGAGTTTCTGTCCTTCTTTGTTGGCAAGCGTTGCCTGGTAAGGTTTGTAAATTAATGGCATACTACTGTTTTCCTTTCTTTTTAATGATTAATGGATCAATTGTCTCTGTAACCGATTACGCCGACAAAAGTAAACGGGCCAAAGAAAGTCGAGAGACACGATGTGACAAGTCGTGACGGGAGAGAGCAAGTTCAAACCGTTTCGCACAAATGCTGCCTGTAAGCACTTCTGTCCAAAGAAGTACCAGACAACAAAAAATCACGTACCTTTATAACCGAAACGAACAATCCAATAAAAAAGCAGTAACAATGAAAACAACTACCACAGAAACTTCAATTCCGGAAGAGAAAACAACCTCCGCCCGCATACAAGCATACAGTAAAAGTCAACTGGCCGCCCTCTACCTACCCCACATCCAGCCTGCCTCTGCCCGCCGGACGCTCCGCAGCTGGATTGCCAAAAACACGGAACTGCAAGCGGCACTCGCCCGTTCGGGGTATACCGGAAAAGCAATCCTGTTGACTCCTGCACAAGTCGGGCTGTTCTTTCGATTTTTGGGAGAGCCTTAGAAAGCTCTCCGGTACCGGACGAACCCACATCGAGATTGATATACTCATATTCGGGACACATAAGGCAACGTGAACCAGAAAGTGCTGCCCTCGGCAAGCGTCCTGCGCAGCCATATCACGTACCATTTTTAACCAAAAACAATATTCCCAACCCGGATAGAACGGCTGTTCATCTCCGGGTCGGGAATATCTTCATTTCACAATGTACGGATTTGCGAACGAGTAAATCGGCATCAACAAGCGTTTTCCCGGCAGAAGATTATACCAAGTTCTCACAGTACTTATCTTATTTGAACTCATCATCAATATTTCTGCGTTCATTGTCGCCCACGGGTTCCTTCTCTCCCTTTTTAAATACCGTCACATCCTTTTTGAACTTAATTTCGATAAAAAACTTTCTATTCCCTTCGAGATAGAAATGTACCTTTGCGGCGTTTCCGACCAGATAAAGCAGCATCGTTCCCAAGAGGACGACCAAATGGTTGGCGTTGACACACTCATTGGAAAGACACTTGACCAGTTTGAAAATCGACGACCAGCTAGCCGCCGTTTTCTGCGTTCTGAACGAGAATATACGTCTGACCGTTGATATGGAGGTGTCTGTTTGTTTGGCAAAATAAACCTCTTTGTAATTGTTCTCATAAGAACAAATTTTCACCTCGTCGATTACTTTTCCTTTTTCCTGCCAGTCTTCTTCGTCGAAATCACTAGATCTTCTCCGATTCCTCTCATGCTTGTTTGTACCCGTTTCCACTTTACTTTTAGCTGCGTTTTCAACTACATTTTCAACACTTGTTTTAGTTCCATTGTCCACAGTATCAACTGTTTCACTAGATAATTGTTTTGTCATCATAATTAATATTTCGTAAATAATGCCGACAAATATCGGATATTATTTTTAACATTATGCGTCACGCGTGACACTTTCTTACTTTATCTCCTAAAATAACTCAAACATGAACCCTTTATGTGTTACCCTTCCTCTACCTTTACCGACGAAATCAATGAAAAATAATTGAATATAATGACCGAAATTAAAAAAAATCATTCCCTCCGGCGGATACGACTCATGAAGCGGGCCGCCGTTATTCGTCAAAACAATGGCATGGACAAACGCGAGGCACTTGTCGTTGCGCATCAGATAGACGTTTTAATTCGCAAAATGTACTTAGCTAACGTCAGTTTTTATTATACCAAGCAGGACGGAAGCATCCGTCACGCCGTAGGAACGCTCACCGGATACGAACATTGTTTCCACCGCCCGTATACGCCACGGCCGGAAAACACGTTCGTCGTCTACTACGACCTCGAAGCCAAAGGCTGGCGGACATTCCACGCCGAAAATTTCCTCCGTGCCGAATGAGGACGCCCGAAGAACGCAAAGAGTGGGAAAGGCTCTGCCGACAATACAACGTAGATTCGCTCTACGAGGCGATCGAAGGCTGCCGGGAGGAACTGGAATTCCTCGTCCACTGCGCCGAACGCCTCGAACCGCTGCCGGACGATGACACGCCGGCACTCCGCCCCCGCCGCGCAACGATTGCAGACCACGCCGTTTAACACATACAGTCCACGCCGTTTCTGTGTGCACGAAACGCCGTTTTATGAAGACAGGAAACGCCGTTTCTCTTTCCGCATCCGGCGGAGGAGGACTATTTTTAACAAAGCATAATTTTATTAACATTATAAACAACATCAAGTATGGAAAACTGGAGATTTATCAAAGAAAACAATGATTATATGGTGTCGGACCACGGGCGGATCATGAGCCTGAAGAAACCTCAAAAAAAGATATTGAGCAGCAGTCTCCTCCACAATGGTTATGAGGCTATATACATCTATCAGAAAGGGATTCATGCCGCGCGCTATGTGCACCGACTGGTAGCGGAAACGTTTATCCCCAACCCGAAAAAACTCCCGCAAGTGAACCACCTCGACGGAAATACGCTCAACAATCATGTGTCCAACCTCGAATGGTGCGACGCCTACGACAACTTGATGCACGCTATCCGCACCGGGCTTCGTCCCGTTAACGTGCCGCGCTCCATTCCCTGCGCCGTGACGGACGAAAGCGGGACGATCCTCCACCCGTACCCTTCCATGAAGTCAATGGTGAAAGAGGAAAAACTGAACAGCGCGCAATACAGCTGGTTGCAACTGAAACTCACGCATCCCGAACGGGTACGGCTGCATACGATGCGGCGGTGGCACCTGCCTTATCTGCCCATTCCTCCCGACTGCACCCCCGTCCGCCACTCCGTCACCCGGCAATATTACCGGCTCCTGTCCGCCGAAGAGGCCGCCGCGCTGGGGTTCAGCTACCGGAGCGTCCGAAGGGAGAAAGGCATTCACTTAATTATCAGCAATTTAAAATAAACAAAAGAAAGGAGATTTTCAAGATGAAAGACGCTATTATCATTCACTGTTCCGCCACCCGTGCGGAACAGGACATCACCGCCGCCGACATCGAAAGCTGGCACCGTGCCCGCGGATTCTGGACGATCGGTTACCACTATGTCATCCGCCTCGACGGAACAATCGAACCCGGAAGAGACGTCACCCTCGACGGCGCACATTGCATGGGGTGGAACAAACGGGCAATCGGCATCTGCTATGTCGGCGGACTGGACAAGGACGGTCGCCCCGCCGATACACGCACCGACGCGCAACGCACCGCACTCATCCGACTGGTGAAGGCGCTACGGCTTGTCTTCCCCGGTGTGAAGCAGGTGCTCGGACACCGTGACACCAGCCCCGACCTCAACGGCGACGGCGTTATCTCGCCCAACGAGTACATGAAAGCCTGTCCGTGCTTCGATGTTCAGAAAGAGGGATTCTGAACTGAGTCGTACACATCGGTGTCCTCTGCGATGAAATTCAGGGTGCCGCACCCACGAAACCCGAACTAATCATTAATTTTTAATTCAATCCAAATGGCCCGTATTTCCAAATCCGGTTTAGATTATTTTCCACTCGACGTCAATTTCCTGCAAGACAGAAAGGTGCGACGTATCTCCAGCCGTCACCACGCAGCAGGGATTGCCGCGCTCACTTCACTGTTCTGCCTCATCTACAAAGAAAAAGGGTATTATGTCCCGTGGAATCAGGACACATTGTTCGACGTTGCACAGGAAGCCTGTTGCGAGGAGGCGGAAATGCAGGCCATTATCGACGACTGTCTGGCGGTGGGATTATTCGACCCCCATATATATAAGGTGTATAGCGTACTCACTTCACAAGTTATTCAGGAACAATATCACAAAATTATCACCGACAGCCGGAGAAAATACAAATTACCGTTGGAACATTTCTGGCTAATCACGGACGGAGAAACGGAACAACAAAAGGACGAATACGGAAAGGAAAACAGCATAGCAAAAAGTGAAAACGAAAATAGAAACGAAAACCGAGCGGGAACCGGAAACGGAACTGTCAGTGATGCAGCAGTAAATGATGTCTATGCTACAAAAACAGGAATTAATGCAGCAAAATCTCCCGAAATTGCTACAACAATCCCACAAACAAAAGAGGAAACAGACACCAAAGGTAAACAGGAAACGGAGAAGGAAAGAGATAGAGATAGAGAGAAAGAGATAGAAAAAGACAAAGAGACAGAGAATAGGCGGAAAGCCGGAAAAGAGACAGAGAATGAAATGCCGCCCGTGCCGTCAAACGGCGTTTTTCAGGCTCCGCCTGTCGTTGTAAGTGGTTTGTCTTTTGGAAATTTCGGAAATTATTCTGAAATAAAAGAATGTTATTCTGAAGAAAAGGGAACTTATCCTGAAGTAATAGAAAATCCTTCCGGAGAAAAAGGGAATCCCCAAAGAGATAACGGAAGAAACAGCATTCCCCCCCAAGGAGTAACCGCCGGAGGCAGCTCCGAAACTCTCCTGCACATGAACCTTCAAACAATCGGCATCCGGAAAGAACAGACCGTGAACGCAATCACCGCCCTCGCCCGACGCAAAGAACTGGGCGGACCGGGAGGCACTTTATGGAAGATTCTCAGCAACGAATACCGCCCCACCCTGCTCAAAAAAAACGAACCGGGAGATTACATCCTCTGGGCCCTTAATCATCCGACGGAATTTGAGAACACCTACAACGGGACATTGAAGAAACTGGTGAGAGGAAGGTGACGCGGGTGCAACCGCAATCACCTCAACGTTCCGAAGCCCCCTGTGCTATGAAAAAATCGGTTCTTCTTCAAATTTGGTGGTTATTTAGCCAGTCGGTAGTATTTCCATTCCCCTCCTTCGGGGAAGGAGGGGTGGCTGAAAGCCGGGGTGGTAGGTGGATACACAATGCTGATAATAACTGACTTACGCATTCACCTACCACCTCCCCCTACGGGGACTCCTCCTTCCCGAAGGAGGAGAATGGAGAATACTATCGACTATCAAATTATTATTGAATACTATCGACTATCAAATTATTATTGAATACTATCGACTATCAAATTATTGTTGAATACTATCGACTATCAAATTATTATTTTCTCAATTAATTTTACCACCAAATTTGAAGAAGAATCAAAAAATTCCATAGTTGCCCCCTGTATGAAAAAAGAACTCTAATAATCCACCCCTATAATGAAACAAAACTCTAACAATAAACGGGAACGAAAAAAAATAAACGGGAAGAACAAAAAATAGACCGACCGTAAAGTCCGCCTATTTCATTTTTCAAGTGCGCCTTGTGATACCCTATTTCTACTAAACGGTACCGGTCCCGCAGTTCTACCCTATTTATTCTTTTTAAGTATCTATTCTACCATTGCAAGTCGGGTAAGTATTTACTTAGGGTGGTACGGAGAATACTCAAAGTGATCGGTTTCACCAACACTTCGGTAGCTCCCGCCTTCATCGCGTTTTCCTTGTCGGAGCTGAAAGCATAAGCTGTCTGCATGATAATGGGGATTTCCGTATTCGACTCACGAATAATCTTCGTAGCCTCCAGCCCGTTCATCAACGGCATTTTGATATCCATTAGTATGGCACTCGCTCTATGTTGGTGTTCTTGAAACAACTGCACCATTTCTTCGCCGTTCTTCGCCCATTCGATATCACATTTTTTACCTATGATAGCTTTAATCAATTTAAAGTTGCTGTCGTCGTCCTCAGCCACTAAAATGAGGGGTCTCAGTACACTCGTTTGTTCACTTTCCATATTGTTATTATATTGCTTTTTTTATTTGTCATTTTTGGTTAATATCTCTTTTCAGCCCGCAAGGTATAAAAAATATTCATATATTTCGCTATCTTTGCGCCTCAAAATAAAAGAATAATATGATTTCTGTTGACGGACTGGCCGTGGAATTTGGCGGCACGACCTTATTTAGTGATATTTCTTTCGTTATTAATGAAAAAGACCGTATCGCCCTTATGGGAAAAAACGGTGCGGGTAAGAGTACGCTGCTCAAAATTCTGGCAGGTGTACGGCAACCGACGCGCGGCAAGGTTTCCGCACCCAAAGACTGCGTTGTGGCCTACCTGCCCCAACATTTGATGACGGAAGACGGACGGACAGTGTTTGACGAAACGGCGCAGGCCTTTGCTCACCTGCACGAAATGGAGGCGCAGATCGACCGTCTGAACAAAGAGCTGGAAACGCGGACGGACTACGAAAGCGACAGTTATATGGCTCTCATTGAGGAGGTTTCCGCCTTAAGCGAGAAGTTCTATTCGATCGATGCCACCAACTACGAGGAAGATGTGGAAAAGTCGCTGCTCGGCCTCGGGTTCACCCGCGAGGATTTCCAACGGCAGACGAGCGATTTCAGCGGCGGCTGGCGGATGCGCATCGAGCTGGCAAAGCTGCTGTTGCAGAAACCGGACGTGCTCCTGCTCGACGAGCCGACGAACCACCTCGACATCGAATCTATCCAATGGCTCGAAGATTTTCTGATCAACAACGGCAAAGCGGTGATTGTCATCAGCCACGACCGCAAGTTTGTGGACAACATCACCACCCGCACTATTGAAGTGACAATGGGACGTATCTACGATTATAAAGTGAATTACTCCCAATATCTGACCTTGCGCAAAGAACGTCGCGAACAGCAACAGAAGGCTTATGACGAGCAGCAGAAATTTATCGCTGAGACGAAAGAGTTCATCGAACGCTTCAAAGGAACGTATTCGAAGACGTTGCAAGTGCAGAGCCGTGTCAAGATGCTGGAAAAGCTGGAACTGCTGGAGGTAGATGAGGAAGATACTTCCGCTTTGCGGTTGAAATTTCCACCTTCGCCCCGTTCGGGAAGTTATCCGGTGATTATGGAAGGTGTCGGCAAAACGTATGGCAATCACGTGGTGTTCCGCAACGCAAACCTGACGGTGGAACGCGGGGACAAGGTTGCCTTTGTCGGGAAGAACGGCGAGGGTAAATCTACGCTCGTGAAGTGTATCATGAAGGAAATCGAACACGAGGGGACACTGACGCTGGGCCATAACGTACAAATAGGATATTTTGCACAAAACCAGGCTTCGCTCATGGACGAAAACCTGACGGTTTTCCAGACGATTGACGATGTGGCGAAAGGTGAGATCCGGAACAAAATCCGTGATTTGCTGGGTGCGTTTATGTTTGGCGGACCGGAGGAATCAATGAAGAAGGTGAAAGTGCTTTCGGGCGGGGAACGGACACGTCTGGCAATGATTAAATTGTTGCTGGAACCGGTCAATCTCCTCATTCTCGATGAGCCCACGAATCACCTCGACATGAAAACCAAAGATATTCTGAAACAGGCGCTACTCGACTTCGACGGCACTCTGATCGTTGTCTCCCACGACCGTGACTTCCTCGACGGACTGGTTTCAAAGGTGTATGAGTTTGGCAATCAGAAAGTGACGGAACATCTTTGCGGCATCTACGAGTTCCTTGAAAAAAAGAAAATGGATTCGCTGCAAGAACTGGAAAAGAAATAAAATAGCCGGTAGTATCCCTTTATAGCCGGTAGTATACCTTTCTCTTTCTTCCCGAAGGAGGAGGGTTCTTCTTCAAATTTGGTGGCAATTTAACCAGTCGGTAGTATTTCCATTCCCCTCCTTCGGGAAGGAGGGGTGGCTGAAAGCCGGGGTGGTAGGTGGATACACAATGCTGATAATAACTGACTTACGCATTCACCTACCACCTCCCCCTACGGGTACTCCTCCTTCCCGAAGGAGGAGAATGGAGATACCACCGACTGGTTAAATTGCCACCAAATTTGAAGAAGAACAAATAATAAAAGATGTTATCGGCTTTTAACGGAGAAAAAGTTTTTGTATCTTTGTAACGTTCAAATAATCAAGCTGAAGCCGATACATATCCAAAAGAAAGGATGAAAAGGAAGAAACGATATATAGTAACATTGCTGCTTTTTATCAACATTATCATGTTGACGGCAGCCGTTATTCCTCATCATCACCACCCCAACGGAGCGATTTGCATGAAACAGGACTTGCCCGTAGAACAGCAATGTCCCAAACATCATCATCATCCGGCAAGCGACTCATGTTGCAGCAGCGAATGTATGACGCGCTTCCACTCTCCCATTCCTTCCTTCCACACAGATAGCGGACCGGACTATGTGTTCATCGCCACCCTGTTTACGGACGGAATCATCGAACATCTGCTAAAACCACAAGAGAGACGGGTCAAGAACTATTACGTCTACCGAGACTCGCTGCACGGGACGAACATCCCCCGTACCACCTCTCTCCGCGCCCCTCCCTATTCTGTTTTCGCGTAAGACCAACGTGAATGCAAACTTGTTGCATCCGCGTCACCCTATCTTTGTAACGTAAAAACAGTAAATTTTAGTAGGAAAATATCATTTATGAAAAAACTTATTTTTATGGGAATCCTGGGCTTATTCGCTTTAGGAGCCTGCAATAACAAGAATACACAAGGTCATGAAGGACATGGCCATAGTACCGTCACACACAACAACGATGAACACAACCATGAAGCGGAAGGTCACGACCATGAAGCAGAAGGACATACCCATGGAACAGAAGGAGAATGCAACGGCGATCATAAACATGATGCGGCCGACAATCACCAAGACACTGCTGCCGGACACGATGAAACTGCCGAAGCCGCCCACAGCGACGAAATCATCCTCCCGAAAGCGAAAGCCGATGCTGCCGGAGTGAAAGTAAGCATTGTAGAACCCGCCCCTTTCCAACAAGTAATCAAGACCAGCGGACAGGTATTGGCTGCACAAGGCGACGAATCCGTCGCGGTAGCCACTGTGGCAGGTGTTGTCTCATTCCGCGGAAAGGTGACGGAAGGTATGAGTGTAGGCAGCGGCACTCCGCTAGTGACCATTTCCTCGCACAACATCGCAGACGGCGACCCGGTGCAACGTGCCCGTATCGCTTACGAAGTGTCGAAGAAAGAATACGAACGGATGAAAGCGCTTGTCAAAAACAAAATCGTATCCGACAAGGATTTTGCACAGGCAGAGCAGAATTACGAGAATGCCCGCATCAGCTATGAGGCGCTCGCAAAGAACCATTCGGCAATCGGACAGAACATTACCGCTCCTATCGCCGGCTACGTGAAAAGTATTCTGGTGAAAGAAGGGGATTATGTCACAATTGGCCAGCCATTGGTCAGCGTGACACAGAACCGCCGTCTGTTCCTCCGTGCCGAAGTGTCGGAAAAGTATTACCCGTATCTCCGCACAATTAATTCCGCCAATTTCCGGACACCATATAATAATAAGGTATATGAATTGGGAGCATTGAACGGCCGGCTTCTCTCGTTCGGCAAAACAGCGGGAGACAACTCTTTCTATGTCCCCGTAACTTTTGAATTTGACAACAAAGGCGACATCATAGCCGGTTCGTTCGTAGAGGTCTACCTGCTTTCCTCCCAACTGGAGAATGTCCTTTCCCTTCCCCGCACGGCACTGACCGAGGAACAAGGAATCTACTTTGTATATCTGCAACTTGACGAAGAGGGATACAAAAAGCAAGAAGTGACTTTAGGCGCCGACAACGGCAAAAATGTGCAAATCCTCACCGGAATAAAACCAGGCGACCGCGTAGTGACGGAAGGAGCTTATCAGGTTCGTCTGGCAAGCGCCAGCAACGCAATTCCCGCACACAGCCACGAACACTAAGCGGCAAGGCGCCGCAGCCGGATTGCTTTGCGGTGCATCTATCTCATTTTTTATCACTCAATTGATGAATTATCATGCTTAACAAAATTATACATTACTCCCTGCATAACAGGTTGGTCGTACTCTGCGCGGCTTTCCTCCTGCTCATCGCGGGCACCTACACTGCCATGAATACCGAAGTTGACGTCTTCCCCGACCTCAACGCCCCGACGGTGGTTATCATGACCGAAGCCAATGGTATGGCAGCCGAGGAAGTGGAACAACTCGTTACCTTTCCTGTCGAAACAGCCGTAAACGGTGCTACCGGTGTACGCCGTGTCCGTTCTTCGTCCACCAACGGCTTCTCCGTTGTCTGGGTGGAATTTGACTGGGGAACAGACATCTACCTCGCCCGCCAGATTGTCAGCGAGAAACTGGCGGTAGTCAGTGAATCCCTCCCCGTCAACGTGGGCAAGCCGACGCTGGGCCCGCAATCTTCTATCCTGGGCGAAATGCTGATTGTCGGTCTGACCGCCGACTCGACCTCCATGCTCGACCTCCGCACGATTGCGGACTGGACGATTCGCCCGCGCCTGCTGTCCACCGGAGGGGTGGCACAGGTAGCCGTGTTGGGCGGAGATATCAAAGAATACCAGATTCAACTGGACCCGGAACGGATGCGCCACTACAGCGTTTCAATGGGTGAAATAATGGCTGTCACCCAAGACATGAACTTAAACGCCAACGGTGGCGTACTTTACGAGTTCGGAAATGAATATATCGTGCGTGGGGTACTTTCTACCCCGAAGGTCGAGGAGCTAGGCAAAGCAGTCGTAAAAACAGTAAACACTTTCCCCGTCACACTGGAGGACATCGCCGACGTGAAAATCGGCCCCAAAGCTCCGAAACTGGGAACCGCTTCCGAACGCGGCAAACCTGCCGTACTAATGACAGTCACCAAACAGCCTGCCACTAGTACCCTCGAACTGACCGACAAACTGGAAGCCTCTCTGAAAGACCTCCAAAAGAACCTGCCTGCCGACGTGAAAGTGTCTACTGATATTTTCCGCCAAAGCCGTTTCATCGAAAGTTCGATCGGCAACGTGAAGAAGTCGCTTTTTGAAGGCGGTATTTTCGTGGTGATCGTCTTGTTCCTGTTCCTGGCAAATGTACGTACAACGGTGATCTCGCTGGTGACACTGCCTATCTCACTGCTCGTCTCCATTCTTACGCTGCACTATATGGGATTGACTATCAACACAATGAGTCTCGGTGGTATGGCCATTGCTATCGGTTCACTGGTGGACGACGCGATCGTGGACGTCGAAAACGTGTACAAGCGCCTGCGGGAGAACCGGCAGAAACCGGAGGCCGAACGGCTCAGTACACTGGAGGTGGTATTCAACGCCTCGAAGGAAGTTCGTATGCCTATCCTTAATTCGACGTTGATTATTGTAGTCAGTTTTGTCCCCCTGTTCTTCCTGAGTGGAATGGAAGGAAGAATGTTGGTCCCGCTGGGCATTGCGTTTATCGTGGCGTTGTTCGCTTCGACGGTTGTTGCGCTGACGCTGACCCCGGTACTTTGCTCGTATCTGCTGGGCAGTAACAAGACGAACAAGGAACTGAAAGAGTCATTCGTAGCCCGTTGGATGAAAGGGATTTACGGGAAGGCACTGACTTGGGTACTGGCCCACAAACGGGTGACTTTGGGAAGTACAATCGGACTGTTTGTGGTCGCTCTCGGTGTGTTCTTCACTCTCGGACGCAGCTTCCTGCCTTCTTTCAATGAGGGCTCGTTCACAATCAACATCAGTTCGCTGCCGGGCATTTCGTTGGAAGAAAGCAACAAAATGGGACATCGTGCCGAGGAACTGCTGCTGACAATTCCAGAGATACAGACGGTAGCCCGCAAGACGGGACGTGCCGAACTGGACGAGCACGCGCTTGGCGTGAACGTCTCGGAAATCGAAGCTCCGTTCGAGCTGAAAGACCGTCCGCGCAACGAGCTCGTTGCCGAAGTGCGCGAGAAACTAGGAACGATCACCGGTGCAAATATAGAAATCGGTCAGCCTATCAGCCACCGAATCGATGCCATGTTGTCCGGTACAAAGGCAAATATCGCCATCAAACTTTTCGGCGATGACTTGAACAAGATGTTCTCACTCGGCAACCGGATAAAGGACGCTATCGGAGATATACCGGGCATTGCCGACCTCAACGTGGAGCAGCAGATCGAGCGTCCGCAGTTGAAGATTCAACCGAAACGGGAGATGCTTGCCAAGTTCGGGATTACCTTGCCGGAATTCTCGGAATATGTCAACGTTGCCCTTGCAGGAAAAGTGATCTCGCAGGTTTATGAACAGGGAAAGAGCTTCGACCTCATCGTAAAAGTGAAGGATGACGCACGGGACGAAATGGAGAAAATCCGCAACTTAATGGTAGACACCAACGACGGCCGCAAAGTGCCTCTGAACTACGTGGCGGAAGTGGTTTCGGCCATGGGACCGAACACGATCAACCGCGAAAACGTGAAGCGCAAAATCGTGATTTCCGCCAACGTGGCGGACCGTGACCTCCGAAGTGTGGTAAACGACATCCAAAAGCGTATCGATACGTCTATACAGCTCCCCGAAGGCTATCACATCGAATACGGTGGACAGTTTGAAAGCGAACAAGCCGCCAGCCGGACATTGGCGCTGACGTCATTCATCAGCATTGTTGTCATCTTCCTGCTGCTTTACAACGAGTTCCGCAGCGTGAAGGAATCCGGCGTTATCTTGTTGAACCTGCCGCTTGCACTGATCGGCGGTGTTTTCGCACTGGTCATCACGACGGGTGAGGTCAGCATTCCGGCAATTATCGGGTTTATCTCCCTGTTCGGCATTGCGACCAGAAACGGTATGTTGCTTATCAGCCACTATAACCACCTCCAAAAAGAGGAAGGACTGAACGTATACGACAGTGTCATGCAAGGCTCGCTCGACCGTCTGAACCCGATTCTTATGACAGCGCTTTCGTCGGCACTGGCACTGATCCCGCTGGCGCTCGGCGGCGACTTGCCCGGAAACGAAATTCAAAGTCCAATGGCCAAAGTTATCTTGGGCGGACTTTTAACCTCTACGTTCCTGAACGGTTTCATCGTTCCGATTGTTTACCTGATGATGCACCGCCGGCCTACCGACGCTGCACCGGAGCAAGAATCCCTCGCGACACCCTGCTAATCATCAGCCAGACGTAATAGAAGAAACAAATAAAAGAAAAAGTATGAAACGGATTATCATTATAAGTTCTTTTGCTGCCACTGCACTCTTCACCCTGACGGGGGGTGTGCAGGCACAGAACAGCATAGAACAGGTATTAAAAAATATAGAAACGAACAACAAGGAGTTGCAGGCGAACGCCCAACTGATTACCTCGCAGAAACTGGAATCCAAAACGGACAACAACCTGCCCGATCCTACCTTGTCCTACGCTCACCTCTGGGGAGCAAAGGACAAAAACGAAACAATCGGCGAACTCGTCGTTTCGCAGAGTTTCGACTTCCCCAGCCTGTATGCCACGCGCAATAAACTGAACCGGTTGAAGGCAGGGGCTTACGACAGCCAGGCGGACGTATTCCGTCAGGACAAACTGTTGCAGGCGAAAGAAGTCTGTCTGGACATTATCATGCTCCGCCAGCAGAAACAAATTCTCGAAGAAAGGCTCCGCAACGCGGAAGTACTCGCTGAAATGTATGCCAAACGTCTCCAAACCGGAGACGCCAACGCCCTCGAGACGAACAAAATCAATCTGGAATTACTGAACGTCCGCACAGAAGCCTCACTCAACGAAACGGCGCTCCGCAACAAAATGCAGGAACTGAATACGCTGAACGGCAATATCCCGGTGGTCTTTGAAGAAAGCCGGTATCCCCTCACTCCTTTTCCCTCCGATTACCAGATCTTGAAATCGGAAGTGCTCTCTGCCGACCGTACCCTCATGGCGCTCGGCAACGAAAGCCTCGTTGCCCGGAAACAAATAGCGGTCAACAAATCGCAGTGGTTGCCGAAACTGGAACTGGGATATCGCCGGAACACAGAAACGGGCACACCTTTCAACGGGGTAGTAGTCGGCTTCTCTTTCCCTCTTTTCGAAAACCGGAACAAGGTGAAGATTGCGAAAGCACAAGCTTTGAACATCGACCTGCAAAAAGAAAATGCCACGTTGCAAGTTGAATCCGAATTGTCACAGCTCTATCGTGAAGCCAAAGCACTGCATAACTCCATGGAAGAATATAAAAAGACGTTCCGGTCGCAACAGGACTTGGCATTGCTGAAACAGGCACTCACCGGAGGACAAATCAGCATGATAGAGTATTTCGTAGAAGTATCCGTCATCTACCAGAGCCACCAGAACTATCTGCAACTCGAAAACCAATATCAGAAAGCAATGGCACGGATTTACAAAAGTAAGTTGTAGGCCTTATCCGGCCTTTACAACACGCGGATCTTTTCCGGCAAATACCCGCTACGGATACGCCATTCCTGCGGATAAAGATTATTAGCCCGGTTGCCGATATTCTTCACAAAACCCAGAGGAATATTTCGATAAGTGAGCAAAACATACCCGCGAGGGGCTGTCGCCGGCAAAGTGACAGCCTCTTTCCGCAAATAAGCGATTGCTTGTTCATAACTCACCGCCTCGGTTGCAAAAACATCCTGCCGCAGAAGAAGGGCACTCATGGCCAAGGCATGGGCGGGAATCAGATCTTTTCCTTTCACCTCGCCAACCGAAACGCCTGCCTGCACCACCCGCAAATGTTGTTTCATGGCAGCCAGTTCGGCTACGCATTGCTGAGGAAACGCGTGTATTTCAGCACCTTCTGCCGACAAGACGTACTTTCCGGCACACTCATCATTCAGCCATTTTCCGGCCGTTGCCATGTTTTCCTTGGAGACAGGCGAAGAAGAGGCTCCCCCACCTTTCTTACCTTTTTTTCCGGCGGATTTTCCTTTCGGAAACGAATAATAATCGGCATAACTGTCCTCCCCTGCCGTTTCCGGTTTGCGGAGTACGGACAAGAAAAAGCCTTCACCCTTCGTCTTATGCGGGAAAAAGTGATATACGGAAGCCGATTCGCCGCACAGCAGATTTCCTGTGATATTCCACTCTTCCCGAATATCTACCGCCAACGATTCCGCCCCAAATTCCTGCTGAATCCAACGGACATTTTCTTCGTCCTCTTTCGTGTTATATGTACAGGTACTGTATATAAGAATGCCTCCGGGCTTCAGACTCGGCCAAACGTCCGCAATAATCCTCCGTTGCCGTTGCCAGCAAATTTCCACATTCTCCGGACTCCATTCTTCAACGGCCACCGGATCTTTACGGAACATCCCTTCGCCGGAGCAAGGCACATCTGTCAGAATAACGTCAAAGAAAGAAGGCAAAGCCGAAAAATCAGCCGGGTCGTTATTCGTAACCACCACATCCGGATGTCCCCATTTCGTCAGGTTCTCCGCCAAAATCTGCGACCGGTTCCGGATTACCTCGTTGGCAACCAGCAAACTACCTTCGGGCAACACACTACGAGCATGGGTCGATTTCCCTCCCGGAGCGGCACAAAGGTCGAGCATCACCACCGGCTTCGTGACATGCTGCCGGAGCACCTGTTCCACGAACATCGAAGAAGCCTCCTGCACATAATAACACCCTGCATGAAACAACGGGTCGAATGTAAAAGTGAGCCGTTCGTCGAGGTAGATTCCCTCCGAAGACCAGGGAGGTTGAACCGATAGAGCATTTTCCACTTTCAACCGATGAACTTTCAACCGATTCAGCCTAATGCTCACGGGAGGTTCCTGCTGCAAGGCGGAAACCAGTTTTTCGTATTCTTCGACGCCCAACAAAGCGCGGGTATATTCTGTAAAAGAAGCGGGTAAATTCATTTTCATTTATTAATTTGCGCAAATATCAAAAATATTTCGTCTCTTTGCAACTTTCTCGGATACTAACTGCGTCTAACAGACAAAGAAACAAATTAAAAAATAACAAATATGAAACAAATTCTAATAGCATTATTGCTCGCATTCACCACTTCGACAGTAATTAATGCACAAAAACAGAGTAGCATTGAGAAGGATTCTACCGAAAATGTGAAAGTGACCCTTTCGAAAAAGACAGACACCAAGGCGGATGAATCCAACACAACAGTGACGGTGATCGGTGTAGATACAACGGCGGGCAAGGACGCAAACAGTGTCAGCTCCTCCGGAAGCAGCCACGGAAAAGTTGGTTTTACCTTCGAATCGGATGACAACGACCTTCCCTTCGGCAACCTCAGCGACACGATCAGCGGAGGGATCCTGATCTCTATTATCGCAATCGTCGCCGTCTTCGGACTGCCCGTATTTATCTTGTTTGTAATCTTTTTCTTCCGCTACAAGAACCGGAAAGCCCGTTACCGCCTTGCCGAACAGGCCATTGCAGCCGGACAACCGCTGCCGGAAAACTTTATCCGCGAAAACCGGCCGGCCGACCAACGCTCACAAGGCATCAAAAACACCTTTACAGGGATTGGACTTTTCATCTTCCTCTGGGCGATCACCGGAGAGTTCGGAATCGGAGCAATCGGACTGCTTATCATGTTTATGGGCATCGGCCAATGGATAATAGGCAGCAAACAACAGAAAACAGATGATATTGATCCTTTCCGGATGAACGTTTCCCGGAAAAGGGACATCGACACCCGGAACAATTCTGCTGCCGGAAACAATTTCGGTACCCGAAACGATCCCCCCACCGGAAACAATTTCGATGCAGCCGCCCCTTCGGCAACGCAGCAGGAAGAAAGAAACGGAGAAAAGAGCGACGAAAATAAATGAGCCAAATCAACGATATATCGCTAGTCGCACAGGTCGTAGTGTTCAAAAACACTAGGGCCTTCGACCAGTTAGTGAAGAAATACCAGTCGCCCGTGCGGCGGTTCTTTCTCAACCTGACTTGCGGCGACAGCGAATTGAGTGACGATTTGGCGCAGGATACATTCATCAAGGCATATACCAATCTCTCTTCTTTCCACAACCTGTCGAGTTTCTCAACGTGGCTCTATCGCATTGCCTATAATGTTTTTTATGATTATATTCGCAGCCGGAAAGAAATGGCCGGCTTGGACACAACGGAAATAGATGCCATTAACAGTACCGAACAAGAAAACGTCGGGCAGAAAATGGATGTCTACCAGTCGCTCAAAACGCTAAAAGACGTGGAACGAACCTGCATCACCTTGTTTTATATGGAAGATTTAAGCATTGACAAGATCGCAGGTATTACCGGAATACCGGCAGGAACGGTGAAAAGCCACCTGTCGCGTGGAAAAGATAAATTAGCAACGTACTTAAAACAAAATGGTTATGACAGAAATAGACAATGATAAACTCTTGCGCGACTTCTTTACCGAAAACAGGCAGGAGATAGCGGACAGGGGATTCAGCCGCCGTGTCATGCACCACCTACCCGACCGCAGCAATCGGCTGGCACGCATTTGGAACGCCTTCGTCATGGCTGTGGGAGCCGTACTTTTCGTCTCCTTAGGCGGACCGGAAGCTGCATGGGGAACGATTCGGGAGGTATTCATCGGCATGATTAATCATGGAACAACAAGTCTCGACCCGAAATCAATCATTATCGCAAGTGTAGTGTTACTGTTTATGGCTGCGAGAAAAGTAGCTTCATTGGCATAGGCGGTACGGAAATGTTAAGATGATACTATCGACTGTTTAATCAGTCCCCATTATTTTCCTCTTAATTTTTCCCTTACTAATAAAGCTATCCGAGTGTTAAACAATAATAAATCTACCCTTTGTCCCCGATTAGCCCAAACATAGATGTTGTATCTTTGTTGCTCTGTAAACTAAAATAGAGAGAAAAGTTTTGAAATTACGTATATTCATTTTATTCCTGTTCCTGCCTTTATTGCGTGCCCAGGCAAGCGTCATCGACAGTTTGATGACCCAACCCCGGGATTCTATCGGACTCACGAGTGATTCCCTTGTACTGCATTTTTTAGAGGAATCGGGTATACCTATCTCCGATAATAATAAAGTGAAACTGCTGAAAAGCGGGCGGGAAAAGTTTATCGACTTGTTTGAAGCAATCCGTCAGGCCAAGCACCACGTGCATCTGGAATATTTCAACTTCCGAAACGACTCTATCGCCAACGCCTTATTCGCCCTTCTCGCCGAAAAAGTAAAAGAAGGTGTCGAAGTGCGGGCAATGTTCGACGCTTTCGGCAACTGGTCGAACAACCAGCCGCTCAAAAAAAGACATCTCAAGAAAATCCGTGAACAAGGGATTGAAATCGTCAAGTTCGACCCGTTCACTTTCCCTTATATCAACCACGCCGCCCACCGCGACCACCGGAAGATTGTCGTAATCGACGGAGAAATTGCTTATACCGGCGGCATGAACATCGCCGACTATTACATCAATGGACTACCCAAAATCGGTACATGGCGCGATATGCACATGCGCATTGAAGGCGATGCGGTGAACGATTTGCAGGAGATTTTCCTTACAATCTGGAACAAGGAAACCAAGCAGAACATCGGTGGGAAAATTTATTTCCCTCAACATGAAGACAGTACAAATATCGTTGTCGCTATCGTAGACCGCACTCCGAAGAAAAACAGCCGTATGCTGAGCCATGCATACGCCATGTCGATCTACTCGGCACAAAAAAACGTACATATCGTCAATCCTTATTTCGTGCCGACTTCTTCTATCAAAAAAGCGCTCAACCGGACAATCGACCGGGGAGTGAACGTAACAATTATGGTTTCGTCCGCCTCCGACATCCCTTTCACGCCGGATGCCGCACTTTACAAGTTGCATAAGTTGATGAAACGGGGGGCAACAGTTTATATGTACAACGGAGGATTCCACCATTCTAAAATAATGATGATCGACGACTTGTTCTGCACCGTCGGCACCGCCAACCTGAACAGCCGCAGCCTCCGTTACGACTACGAGACGAACGCTTTCATCTTCGACAAGAAGACAACGGCGGAACTGAACACCATGTTCCGCAACGACATCGAGCACTGCACACAGTTGACACCGGAATTTTGGAAAAAGCGCTCGCCATGGAAGAAGTTCGTCGGCTGGTTTGCTAATTTATTCACGCCATTTTTGTAATTTTGCACAAAGAGGATGACTAAAAAGCCAATAGTATCCCAAACTCTCCTCCTTCCCGAAAGAGGGGATTGGAGAGGATACCGACTTTTAAGCACAGCCTTGCAAATGCATTAACGCTTTGATAATTTACTCATTATGAAACAATATCTCGATTTACTGAACCGTGTGTTGACTGAAGGCACGGAGAAAAGCGACCGCACCGGTACCGGAACGATCAGCGTGTTCGGTCACCAAATGCGCTTCAACCTCGACGACGGCTTTCCCTGTCTCACCACCAAGAAATTACATCTGAAATCAATCATATATGAATTGCTGTGGTTCCTCCAAGGAGACACGAACGTGAAATACCTGCAAGAACACGGCGTCCGCATCTGGAACGAATGGGCGGACGAAAACGGTGATCTGGGACATATCTACGGCTACCAATGGCGTTCGTGGCCCGACTACAACGGCGGATTCATCGACCAGATCAGCGAAGCGATAGAGACGATCAAACAAAATCCGGACTCACGCCGGATTATTGTCAGCGCATGGAACGTAGCGGATTTGAATAATATGAACCTCCCTCCCTGTCATGCTTTTTTCCAGTTCTACGTAGCGGACGGACGACTGAGCCTCCAACTTTACCAACGCAGCGCCGACATTTTCCTCGGCGTGCCTTTCAACATTGCTTCATACGCACTGTTGCTGCAAATGGTAGCGCAGGTGACGGGATTGAAGGCCGGAGACTTCGTTCATACATTCGGTGACGCACATATCTATCTGAATCATCTGGAACAGGTAAAACTGCAACTGTCCCGCGAACCGCGTCCGTTGCCGCAGATGAAAATCAACCCGGATGTGAAAAGTATCTTCGATTTCAAATTCGAGGATTTCGAACTGGTGAATTATGACCCGCATCCGCACATCGCAGGTGTGGTAGCAGTCTGACCCCGGCACGATGCAGACGGAAGAATATCAAACGAACTTAATCTGTATGAGTAAAATATCTATTATAGCGGCCGTAGACCGCCGCATGGCTATCGGATTCGAGAACAAACTCCTTTTCTGGTTGCCCAACGACTTGAAACGTTTCAAAGCACTGACCACGGGAAATACGATTGTTATGGGAAGAAAAACTTTCGAATCACTCCCCAAAGGCGCCCTGCCCAACCGCAGGAATGTCGTTCTGTCTTCAAATCCGGCTGCGGAATGTCCGGGAGCGGAAGTATTCCCTTCACTCGAAGCGGCTCTGCAAAGTTGCAAGGAGGATGAACACGTATATATCATCGGCGGCGCAAGTGTCTACCAACAGGCGCTTCCCTTTGCCGACGAACTTTGCCTGACGGAAATAGACAACACCGCACCGGAGGCTGACGCCTTTTTCCCCGAAATCTCGCCCGCCGTATGGCACGAAAAAAACAGAGAAGCTCATCCTGCGGATGAGAAACATCTCTGCTCGTATGCATTTGTTGATTACGTAAAAGCGTAAAAAACAATTATTACAACTTATTAATCTTCGTCTTCTACGTCGACCATAATCGGCATCTGCCGTTTAATGGCTTCGTGGAAGGAGATTAGCGTTTCGGTACGCGCCAACCCCAACGGTTGCAGCTTATCGTGGATAATGCTCAGCAAATGGTGGTTGTTCTTAGCATAAATCTTGATAAACATATCATATTTTCCGGTGGTGAAATGACATTCTACCACTTCCGGAATCGCTTCCAAGGCTTTTGTCACCGAATCAAAGGACTCGGGGTCCTTCAGATAAATGCCGATATAAGCGCAAGTCTCATATCCTATCTTTTCAGGGTCGATCACATATTCCGAACCCTTTAATATACCGAGATTAGTCAGCTTCTGAATGCGCTGATGAATGGCCGCGCCGGAAACGTTACAAGCTCTCGCTACTTCCAGAAAAGGAATACGCGCATTGCCGGCTATTAACTTCAGAATCTGCTCATCTAAACTATCTAATTGATGATGTCCCATATTTGAATCAAATTGTTTTAATCGACGAATCTTTTATGCAAAGTTAGCGATTTTCCGGCAACAAATACTATAATTTATTACTTTTATTTGCAGAAAGCGGATAAGTCAACAATAGTTTGTACCTTTGTGGAAAACATAAATATACTATTTATATGAAACAATTTTGCTGTACACTGCTTTTTTTCCTTGCCACTCTGACAAGCTACGCGCAAAATTTTGCGGACTTTTTTCAAGATAAAACACTACGAGTGGATTACATTTTCACCGGAGACGCCAACCGTCAGGCGATCTATCTGGACGAACTCTCACAACTGCCTTCCTGGGCCGGACGACAACACCATTTATCCGAACTTCCCTTGGCGGGAAACGGGCAAATTATCGTGAAAGACGTTGCCACCGGACAATGTATTTATAAAACATCCTTTTCTTCACTGTTTCAGGAATGGCTGTCGACCGATGAAGCCCGGACAACCGCCAAAGGATTCGAAAATACGTTTCTCCTGCCTTTTCCCAAGAAAACGGTAGAAGTAGAAATTACGTTATATTCGCCCCGTAAGGATGTTATGGCAAACTTCAAACATATTGTATCGCCCGAGGATATTTTAATCCACAAACGCGGCACATCGCACGTCACCCCGCATCGTTATATGTTGCAAAGCGGCAGCGAGAAAGACTGCATTGATGTCGCCATTCTCGCCGAAGGATATACGGAAAAGGAAATGGATGTTTTCTATCAGGATGCGCAACGTACCTGCGAAAGCTTGTTCTCACACGAACCGTTCCGGTCGATGAAACAGAAATTCAATATCGTCGCCGTAGCCAGCCCGTCTACCGACAGCGGCGTAAGTGTCCCCCGTGCAGACCAATGGAAGCAAACTGCCGTCCACTCGCATTTCGACACGTTCTATTCCGAACGTTATCTGACTACCAGCCGGGTGAAATCGATCCACAATGCGCTGGCGGGAATCCCCTATGAGCATATTATTATCCTCGCCAACACGGATGTATACGGCGGAGGAGGAATCTACAATTCCTACACGCTGACCACTGCGCATCATCCCATGTTCAAACCGGTGGTCGTCCATGAGTTCGGACACAGTTTCGGTGGACTCGCGGACGAGTATTTTTACGAGGATGATACGATGACCGACACTTATCCGCTGGATGTGGAACCGTGGGAACAGAATATCACAACACGGGTGAACTTCGCCTCCAAATGGGAAGATATGCTCCCTCCACACATACCGGTACCTACTCCGGTTGCCCAACAAAAGAATTACCCGGTAGGCGTGTATGAAGGAGGTGGTTATTCATTCAAAGGTATTTATCGCCCGGCGTACAACTGCCGCATGAAAACCAATGAGCATCCCGAATTTTGCCCGGTCTGCCAACGCGCAATCCGCCGGATTATCGAATTTTATGTGCCATAAAGAAATAACGTTTGTCAAACTTAAAAACCCAAGCCTTTATGATTAAGCTTCAACCGATCAGCACATCGGATTTACAACATTACAAGTTTATGGAAGAACTCCTCGTTGATGCATTTCCACCGGAAGAATACCGTCAATTGGAAGAGTTACGCGAGTATACCGACCGGACGGGCAACTTTCATAATAATATCATCTTTGATGATGACCTGCCTATTGGGCTCATCACGTACTGGGATTTCGGCCGCTTCTACTATGTAGAACACTTCGCCACCAATCCCGCCCTGCGCAACGGCGGATACGGGAAACGGACGTTGGAATACTTGTGCAACCACCTGCAATTGCCTATCGTACTGGAAGTAGAACGCCCCGTAGAGGAAATGGCAAAACGCCGTATTTGTTTCTATGAGCGTCAAGGATTCACCTTGTGGAAAAATGACTATTATCAGCCGCCCTACAAGCCCGGAGATGATTTTCTTCCGATGTATTTAATGGTGTACGGTGACTTGAATCCGGAAAAGGATTACGAAGATATAAGACATAAGCTCCACACTGTTGTTTACGGGGTAAAGGAGTAAAATCAAAGCAAATCAAAGTAAAGTAAAACAAATCAAAGTAAAAATCAGTAAGACTCCGGTTAAGAGATTGACCGGAGTCGCTTTATAAATATATATTCTTCTTCAATTTTAGTGGTAAGGTTGATTGGGAAAATAACAATTTGATAATTGATAGTATCCACCACTCTCCTCCTTCAGGAAGGAGGAGTACCCGTAGGGGGAGGTGGTAGGTGAATGCGTAAGTCGGTTATTATCAGCATTGTGTATCCACCTACCACCCCGGCTTTCAGCCACCCCTCCTTCCCGAAGGAGGGGAATGGAGATAGCACCGACTGGTTAAATGACCACCAAATTTGAAGAAGAATCTAAATATACAAATAAAAAAAACTGTTCCCAATAAAAAAAGGAGGGCTTCCAATTCAGAATTGGAAGCCCTCCTTTTTTATATATCAAATTAACTATTTATTTCTCACCACGTTTAGTAGCTGAGTAGTTAATCTTCAAAGCGTATGACTTTCTAAGAGCATTTTTTACGTCAGTAACAATACCCATTTTAGTCTTCTGGTCTACTTTCAGAGACACAGTCATTTTGGCAGCGTCACCCTCACTCATACTAGCACGTTCCTGGAAGATGAAGTCCTGTACTTCGCCCACTTCAGCATAGCTGTCGTTGAGCTGAATACGGCTTTCAGTACCCATTTTCGCACGATATTCCTGAGTCGGTTCGCCCACATAAATGAATGTCACCAATGATTTCTTCTCCAGTTTTTCGAGTTCAGTACCTTGCGGAAGTGTAAACTGCACCTTTAATGTTACCTCACGCATTGTTGTTACAATCATAAAGAAGAACAACAAGGTAAAGATAAGGTCAGGCAATGAAGAAGTATTCAAAGCCGGCATTTCACGTTTACCAGTCTTATTAAATTTTCCCATTACTTACTACTTTTTTTCTCCGTATTTTTTAGGTTCTGCTTCAGAAATTCGTTGCGGATAGATTTCACGAACTGCCTTTTGCTGTTCGTCACTCAACTCCGAGTATTTAACTCCGAATTTTTCTGTTGCTAACTCGTCTCTCAATTCATTATATGCAGCCACCAATTCGTTCTGCACACTAATATATGCCTGATAAGAAGATCCACGGTCGTTCTGCAAAGAAATTACGTGCTTGTCATTAACCATATATGTACCGAAGAATTCCACATTCTTTTGTGTCTTTTCCGGCATGTTCTCTGCGTTATTAACGTTAGCAATAAATTCTTTGGCTTTCTGTCTCAACTGATCAACTCCGATATAATCATTTCCGCACATCAAAGCATCATCTTTATTCAGATAAACCTGCAGGATGTTACGTTCTTTAATCTTATCGGTAGTATCATCATTCTGTTCTTCGGGTGGTGGAGGCAAAAGTCTTGCCAAACCACGGTCCGTATCCATTGATGTCGTAATCAAGAAGAAGATCAGCAACAAGAAAGCGATATCCGCCGTAGAACTTGAGTTAATATCAGGAACTTTTCTTTTTCCTTTTGCCATTTTAATTACTTATTTAATCGAGTATCCTCAATTGATTACGATAATTTTTTCTTTATACCACTCACAATGATTGCAACAACAGTCACAAACAACAAAATGTAAATAGAATAAAGGAACATATCAGTCAGTTTCAGCCAGAAATAAACGTTATCTGTACCTTCATAACCCGGGATATTCATCGGCGTACCGCTACCCATAGCCCAAGCTATAATTAAAACAACAACCAAAAGAACCAAACCAAGCAAAGATTTGATAGCAGAAGCCGGATTATCTTTTAAAGCTGCACCAAATTGGAATACGGCAGCAATCACAGTAGCTGCGATAGCGATACCAAACAAAGCATACATCAAATAGAGTAAGGCGTCTGTTTGAGCCGGCTGCCACATTTCGGGATCTACTCCCGGAATCACTGCATCGCCCGTAGCGTCTCCTCCAAAGAAGAAGATACCCATTACGATGAGGATAATGGCAAACATCGCATACAGTGCGTAGTACGATGCCTTATATGTTAACTTACTCATTTCAAATTATTTTTTGTATTTCAGATCATATTTGATTACCATGTCAAGCAAAGAGATAGAAGAATCTTCCATTTCGCTTGTAAGAGCTTCAATCTTAGAAAGTACGTAGTTGTAGAATACCTGAAGAATCAAAGCAACGATCAAACCGAAGATAGTTGTGATCAAAGCGACTTTCATACCACCTGCTACAACCGTCGGAGAGATATCACCTACCTGCTGGATTTTATCAAATGCCTGCACCATACCGATTACAGTACCCAAGAATCCGAGTGACGGAGCCATTGCGATAAACAGTGTGATCCAAGAACATCCTTTTTCAAGGTAACCAGCCTGTACGCCACCGTAAGATACAACTGACTTCTCAACTACATCGATACCTTGATCGATTCTCATCAGACCTTGGTAGTAGATAGAAGCAACAGGACCTCTAGTGTTACGGGCAATGTCTTTAGCAGCTTCAACATCTCCTTTTTCCAAAGCAGCTTCGATAGATGCCATGAATTTCTTTGTGTTGATTTCAGCCAAGCTCAAATAGATGATACGTTCGATACAGAATGCCAAACCAATCACCAAAGCGATTGCTACCAAACTCATGAAAGATGCAGTACCTTCGATGAATTTAACTTTGATTTCCTTGTGAATACCACCTTCTTCTGCAGCAGGAGCGGCAGCTGTAGTAGCTTCAGCAGCAGGAGCAGCTTGTTGTTCAGTTTGTTCTGCTGCAGGAGCGTCTTGAGCCTGAGCAAGTTGAATTGAGCCAAATGTAAAGGCCCCAATCACAGCAACAATTGCAAATAACTTTTTCATTGTGTGTCTAATTTTTAAGATTAATTAATTGATTATTATTTATTGTATTTACTTCACATTTCTCTTTTCATTACGCGGAGAGACGGGGATTCGAACCCCGGATACACTTTTGGCGTATACACGCTTTCCAGGCGTGCCTCTTCAACCACTCGAGCATCTCTCCCAATGGGTTTCCCGCATTTTCAGCTACAAATGTATCCTTTTTTTTCTTTTCATAAAGCATTATCCGTTTTTTATCTTGAATAAATACTGCAAATTAATATAATTTAAAACCTTTCGGAGCTTATTTGCGGATTACAAACACTTTTAGCGCGTTTTCGGTAGTGACTTGTGCAACGTACTCCGGATTCATCTGATAAATCTCAGCTATTTTCAGAAAGGTGTCCCGCACATTGGCGCTCTCATTCCTTTTTCCGCGATTTGGGACGGGAGTCAGATAGGGGGAATCGGTTTCGAGCACAATACGCTCCAAGGGAACTGTCCACAAAGTGTCCGGCAAAGTTGACTTTTTAAAAGTGACCACTCCGTTAATACCCAGCATAAACCCTTCAAACTCCAACAACTTCGCCGCCTCATCGGGCGTCCCGGTGAAACTATGAAAAATACCGGTCAATGGGGTGTTTTTATAGGTTTTCATTACCTTATATATATAATCGAACGCCTCCCTGGAATGAATAACAATAGGAAAATTGTATTCAAGCGCCCACTCGATCTGCTTTTCAAGGACAAACAGTTGCTCGTTCAGGAAGGTTTTATCCCAATAAAGGTCCAGTCCTATTTCGCCGATTGCCACGAAGTTGTTCGGGGCCGACAGACGTTCACGTACAATTGCCAGTTCCCGCTCATACGTCTCGTTGACCGAAGTCGGATGCAGACCGATCATCGGATAACAAAGGTCCGGATAATCGGCGCAGACAGACAACATTGGTTCGATTGTCATACTGTCAATATTGGGCATGAAAATATGGGAAACGCCTGCTTTCCGTGCACGTTCCATTACCTGTGGCAAATCTTCGGAAAATTCTTCTAAAAAAAGATGAGAATGGGTATCTATCAGCATGTCAGTTCGTTTTCTTCTTTTACTTTTTCGCTGGAACGGTAATAATAGATCAATCCGTAATCACGGCATTTATCCAGTCGGACTTCATTCGGAGTGACGTCCTGATATTTAGTTTCCACCTGATTCCAGATGTCCAGAATTAATTCGTCGGCACGACCACGCATGGAAGCGAGTTCTTCCAAGCTGCGATTGGTTAGTGCCTGAAGGTTTTTCTGCCGTTCATAGCTGTCAAGGAAGATGTCGTAATGCACTTTCACGCGCGCAATGGTCGGATTGTAAATGGGTATGCCACCTTGGGCAGTCCGTTGCTGTTCGCCTTCGATTATTTTCTTTCCCCACTCCACCAAAGCGGCTTCGCTCAAGAGGTCGGGCACTACATTCGCTTCGGGCAACCCGTACATATTTTTATGCGATGTTTTAATTTCATCCCGCAGTACAGCCAGGTTGAGTACCTGAATAAAGTGGGAAATATACAGACGGGCCGTTTTTACATTAGCCTGATGTTTGCGGCTGGCCTTCGCCTGATTGTCATAACACTGTGTATAGTAAATCTGCGCCGCTTCAAACCTTTGCAGGAAATTGCGTGCTTCGAACAATGTTTTCAATGAAATAGCCAAATCACGGACACTATACAAATCGCCCTTTTCGACCGCTGCTTTCAGCGCCCGAACTCTGGCTTGGTCTGTATTTGGTAGTCTTCTATATGGCATATTATTCAAGAACTTAGCTACATTTCACGGTACATCAACAGCTTCACCAGGTTCTTTAATTCTTTTTTCCGTTCCTCGGCTACGGCAACTGCTGCCAGACTTTCCATAGCACTTGTGTAGTATTCACGCATTTTATTTTCGCAAACATTACGTATATTCAACTGATTATACAGTCCGGTCACCGCTTCTATTTTTTCGGCAGGCTGACAATCGTCCGCATTCAGCCAACGGTCCAATTCTTCCCGTTGCTTTTCGTCCGCGCGGTTCAAAGCTTTTATCAACATATACGTCTTTTTGTTGCAAAGAATATCTCCGCCTATTTTCTTCCCGAACACTTCCGGGTCACCATAGACATCAAGCAAATCATCCTGCAACTGGAATGCAACTCCTATCTGCATACCAAAATTATATAGATTTTCAGCATCTTCGGCAGTCGCTCCTGCCAGAATTGCACCAATCTTCAAACTGCCGGCAAGCAACACAGCCGTTTTGAGACGTATCATTTCGATATATTCGTCTTCCGTGACGTTATCACGAGACTCAAATTCCATATCCAGCTGTTGCCCCTCACAAATCTCCAATGTAGTCAGACCGAATAATTCCATGACCTCCTTCAAGTGCTCCGACGGAGCAGCCGTCATCAGGCGGAATGCCAGAATAAGCATGGCGTCTCCCGACAGAATAGCGGTATTATCATTCCATACTTTATGCACGGTCGGTTTTCCCCGGCGCATATCTGAGCGGTCCATTAAATCATCATGTAACAAAGTGTGATTATGATATACTTCAATGGCAGCGGCAGGGTCATATATAGAAGCAACATCCTCCCGATACAAGTTATATGCCATCAACATTAATACTGGTCGTATCCGCTTCCCTCCCAGTGAAAGGATGTATTCAATCGGTTCATAAAGTCCTTTCGGTTCCCGGGTAAACTGAATTTCAGAAATATAATTATTTATCTTATCGAGTAGTTGAGAAGCTGTAAACATGATGAATTAGAAAGATTAATGAATAAAAAGAGGCTGCCGAAAGCAGCCTCTTAATTTATAGTGTATACAAATTACTGCAATCTGAACATTACAGGAACCGTAAATTTAACACGTACCGGTTTTCCACGCTGCATACCAGGTTTCCATTTCGGCATGGTGTTAATCACGCGGAGAGCTTCTTTATCCAGATACGGGTCAACGCTACGTACCACTTTCGCATCTACGATACTACCGTCTCTGTTGACAACGAACTGTACGATTACACGTCCTTGAGTTCCGTTTTCCTGTGCGATAGTAGGATATTTGATGTTCTTAGCCAAATACTGCATCAAAGCTGCTTGTCCGCCAGGGAAGTCCGGCATGTTCTCTACAACTTCAAAGATAGTCTGTTCTTCCGGCTCTTCTTCAACAACCTGTACCGGTACATATTTTACTTCTACCGGAGCAGCATTATCTTCATTGATAATGGTTGTTGTTTCATCAATTTCGGCTTTATCGTCGACGATCTCCAGCAATTCAGCCACTTTCGGAGCTTCAGGTGGTGGTGGAGCCTGTTGTTCAGGAGTTTCGGTAATAGGAATGATTTCCTCTTCAAACACAAGGTCAGCTACTGCCTGGCTTGTATCAATCTTCACGTCACGCTGGGTCCATTCGAACGCCACGAACATGAAAGCTAATACTACCACGTAACCAACGAGCAACCATGTAGACTTTCTGCCTTCCAGGTCGGCTTTGGGTGATTTTTTAACTTCCATAAAAATAATTAATATAATGATTAATAAAAAAAGTGTCTATCTATGTGTCTCTGGGCAAATATAGTACATTTTCAGATAACCCTTCTTCTCTCCTCCTCTTTTTATCCGACTTTTTAACTTTTTTAATTCTTTCAGACTTATTCCACTGCTTTTATAGGGGAAACGCATGGCTGATTTTCAAAATAAACGTATCTTTGGCGGACAAATCAGATGAACTGAATATGAAAAAGATAACAATAGCAATTGACGGCTTTTCCTCTTGCGGGAAAAGTACTATGGCAAAGGATTTAGCGCGTGAAGTGGGGTATATTTACATTGACAGCGGGGCCATGTATCGCGCGGTTACCTTATACAGCATAGAGAATGGTATTTTCGACGGCGACATCATCGATACGGAGAAACTGAAAAAAGAAATCGGGAATATTCATATCTCTTTCCGACTGAACAAGGAAGGACGCCCCGAAACCTATCTCAACGATGTTAATGTGGAAGATAAGATACGCTCGATGAGCGTGTCTTCCAAGGTCAGTCCGATCAGTGCACTCGACTTTGTACGCAAAGAAATGGTAGCCCAACAGCAGTCTATGGGAGCTAAAAAAGGAATTGTAATGGACGGACGCGATATCGGAACAACAGTTTTCCCAAATGCCGAACTGAAAATATTCGTGACAGCTACGCCGGAAATCCGTGCCCGGCGCCGCTATGACGAACTGAAAGCGAAAGGACAGGAAGCCAGTTTCGACGAAATTCTGGAGAATGTGAAACAACGGGATTACATCGACCAGCACCGTGATGTCAGTCCGTTACGCAAAGCGGATGACGCCTTGCTGCTGGATAATACGGATCTGACCATTGCACAACAGAAAGAATGGCTGTTTGATCAATTTAATAAAGTTACCAACTAGTTTTCAGTAGGAATCCCCTTATCACTCTCAAATCAAATTTTATGATTAAAGTAGAAATAGACGAAGGTTCCGGATTCTGTTTCGGTGTGGTGACGGCCATTCACAAAGCAGAGGAGGAACTGGCAAAGGGTGAAACGCTCTATTGCCTTGGAGATATCGTACACAACAGCCGGGAGGTAGACAGGCTGAAAACAATGGGACTAATCACTATTAACCGCGAGGAATTCAAGAAGTTACGGAATGCCAAGGTGTTGCTTCGCGCACATGGGGAACCGCCGGAGACTTACATTATTGCCCGCGAAAACAATATAGAAATTATTGATGCAACTTGCCCGGTAGTGCTCAGATTACAGAAACGAATCAAACAGGAATTTCTGGAAAACGAACATCCGGAGAAACAAATCGTCATATACGGCAAAACGGGTCATGCCGAAGTGTTGGGGCTGGTAGGACAGACGGACGGAAAAGCGATCGTCATCGAAAAAGCGGAAGAAGCGAAAAAACTGGATTTGAGTAAGAGTATCCGGCTTTTTTCCCAGACCACGAAGTCATTGGATGAGTTTCAGGAAATTGTAGAATACATCAAACAGAACATTTCGCCGGAAACCACTTTTGAATATTATGACACGATCTGTCGCCAGGTTGCCAACCGTATGCCCAAGCTACGGGAGTTTGCAGCGTCGCACGATTTGATATTTTTCGTCAGTGGCAAGAAAAGTTCGAACGGAAAAATGCTGTTTGAAGAATGTTTGAAGGTAAACCCCAACTCTCATCTGATAGATAATGAGGAGGAGATTGATCCTTCGCTCATTCAAAATGTAACATCTATCGGGGTATGTGGAGCAACTTCTACTCCCAAATGGTTAATGGAGAAAATATACAAACACATTCAAGCATTAATATCTTAGTTTTTAATCAGAAGCAATCCGAAGAAGAAGATTTTAGAGAGCGACAATGTGTCAATATTCTTACAGTTTTCTTGCCACAAAAGAATAAAAAGAAAGTAAGAAAGACCAATTTGAGTATTTTTAATGTTTTCTTCACATGAAAAAGAACTTCCGGAACATCGCTTTCAACTTTTTATTGTACATTTGCCACGTCAAACAAATATTTAAGTTATGGGAACAGTTAAGTGTATCGGTATTTTGACTTCCGGAGGTGATGCTCCGGGGATGAACGCAGCTATCCGCGCAGTGACACGAGCAGCTATTTATAATGGATTACAAGTTAAAGGTATATACAGAGGATACAAAGGTCTGGTAACAGGCGAAATCAAAGAGTTCAAAAGTCAGAATGTAAGTAATATCATCCAACTGGGTGGAACGATTCTGAAAACAGCTCGTTGTAAGGAGTTTACTACTCCGGAAGGCCGTCAGTTGGCTTACGATAATATGAAAAGAGAGGGCATCGATGCCTTGGTTATCATCGGTGGTGACGGTTCGCTGACAGGTGCCCGTATCTTTGCACAGGAATTTGATGTTCCGTGTATCGGACTTCCGGGAACTATTGACAACGACCTCTACGGTACAGATACGACCATCGGATATGATACCGCATTGAATACGATTCTGGATGCAGTGGACAAAATTCGCGACACAGCCACTTCACATGAGCGCCTGTTCTTCGTCGAAGTCATGGGACGTGATGCAGGTTTCCTCGCCTTGAACGGAGCAATTGCTTCAGGAGCAGAAGCTGCCATTATTCCGGAATTCAGTACGGAAGTCGACCAACTGGAAGAATTTATCAAGAACGGATTCCGCAAATCAAAGAACAGCAGTATCGTATTAGTGGCCGAAAGTGAACTGACCGGAGGTGCCATGCATTATGCTGAACGTGTAAAGAATGAATATCCGCAATACGATGTGCGCGTAACTATCTTGGGACACTTGCAGCGTGGTGGTAGCCCTACGGCTCATGACCGTATTCTGGCAAGCCGTCTGGGTGCGGCAGCGATCGACGCAATCATGGAGGACCAGCGCAACGTTATGATCGGAATTGAACATGATGAAATCGTTTACGTGCCGTTCAGCAAGGCTATCAAGAACGACAAGCCTATTAAGAGAGATCTTGTCAATGTATTGAAAGAGCTTTCTATCTAACTCATTCTTCTTAAGAATTCTTTTTTATATTAGTATAAGATAGAGAGCGGTGGACAATTGGTTTCTCCAATTCATCCACCGCTCTTTTTTATCATTCAATATCCAGACTTTTCGTATGGCCACTTTATGCTATTTTTCTCGCCTCAACGGAAGATAAAGAAATAGCTTTCTCACGTTTTCTCTTATTCATAAGTTTTTTTACCCATAAATAATAACCGGTCAACGGCAATGAGGCACCAATCAAAGCAGCAATAAAGGTAAGAATCCGAGTCAACATTCCTCCCCAGTTGCCAACATGTACAGAGTAAATCCAACCACGAATTTTTCCTGATTTATCCTGATGTTGATAAAGATTTGTTTCTGTAAATTCACCATTATCAGTGTTGAAAGAATAACGGTCAGCTGCACGCTGATTTCCGAAACGGTTGAAAGAGACGCTCGCCGTACCGGAAGCAACACTGATTTGTTTATATTCCGGATTCTGGCGGCTTAGCTTATCGTAAACTTCTTGCCAATAGACGAAAGGTGAAGTGACAGAGTGTATATAATTGTGACCGTTTTCCGAATGTTCCTTATTCCCTTCTTTTCTTCCTTCACGCAAAGCCAGCTTGGTATCTCCCTTTTGAGAATCACCTTTCCGCTCCTGCCCATAAGCAGCCCGTTGTTGCACTTCCACACCGAACACTTTATAGAAAGCGGCCCGATACCACGGGAAAGACCATGTCAGCCCCGTCAACGACATAGCTAAAAGAAAGATTAAGGAATACATTCCTCCCGCTACATGCAGATCATACCAGAACCTCTTCCAACCTTTTTTTGTTGATATTTTCAGACTGTTCTTCAGTGTTTTACGTGTACGTGGCCACCAGATAGCAATTCCTGAAATCAGCACAAAAACGAATAATAGCGTGCTGACACCCACAATCATCTTTCCCCAAAAGATCCCTTCATTACCCGGATTCATATTATCCAGCAACCAACGGTGCATCCGAAACATAAACATAAAAAAGCCGCTACGCTCACTTTTCCCTTTTACTTCACCCGTATATTGGTCTACATATAATGACGCACGACGTGGTTTGGAAAGGTTAACCTGATAAGCACGCTCGGAATCGGAAGAAATGCTGACACTAGTCACAGAAACACTGTCGGGCAATGTAGCTGTCACCTTTTCAAGCAACTGTTCGATAGGGAGTGGGACTTCTCCCACTGTTTCCACATAATAAAGTTCGTGGCGGAACAACTCATTCACCTCATCCTCGAATACCAACATAGCACCGGAAAAACAAATAAGGGTGATTATCAATCCGAAAGGGACAGAAAGCCACAAATGTATCTTTTCAAATATTTTTTTCATAATCTATTTATTACTACTATTTCTTGAAAAAGCCTGCAAAGCTTTCCGCTCGGCAGGCTTTCATCTAAAAAGAACTATTTTCTATTTAACAGGTATTTGTTACTTTGAAGGATATTTCATCTTACCTACTGTAGTGATAGCGTCAGCCTCTACCGTCAAACCTTTCACAGCCTTACCCGTTTTGGTATCAATTTTATAGAAAGCAGGGTGTTCACCAGTAGTCACAGTAACAGCCATATAAGCATAGCCATTTTCTCCATAAGGCTCGCCGCCAAACTTTCCTTCAGCAGGCAAACCCGTAACAGGAATAATCGTCCTATCTTCTGCCTTAAAAATAGCCAGCTCGCTGACATCCGCACTTGTACCGCCATGAATCATATCATCCGCTCCTTTTTTATACAATTGAAGCAGGAAGTAATCTTCAGAGATGTGCCAGCAACGGAAAATAGGATGTTTAGTGCCTATCTCTTCAAAGTTCACATAGTAATCCGGATCGAAATCCGTTGCACCCGCTTTGATACGCATTACGCCTGAGGGTTTCTTTCCTGTCACTTTCTTCAAATCAGAAGATGAAACTGCCGTACGCCCATATCCGGGAGAGAACACATACACATCGCCATTATCAGCGGCCCAAATGGTCTGATAATATTGTGAACGCATACGACCACATGCATAACCGATTTTATCAGTCGTAGCAATCACGGGTGTCCCGTTGAAGTTAGTACCACTATAAATTGCTACATAAGCATTGTCCGGATATTGTGTGGAAGGAATTACGCCAGCCGTATAAGCACCACTACCACTACCGCCCTCAGCTTTAGTGATAAGTTCTTGGTCGGTTACTTTGTCCGGCCATGCCTTAATACCGTACTTACTCATACCCATCGGAATGACAGAAGTATAAATTTTATTATTAGCTTCTACCAATCCTGCCCAAGTAACTTTTTCACCATTACCCAAGAAATTTTCGGCGATCAATGTGCCTTCTTCTTGCGAACCGTCAGTTGCGTCCAGATAATTAAACAACAAAGCCTGAGCTACATTCTGCTCATCGTCTTTCTGACTTGAGTCTCCGGTAGAAACAGTCACCACCTTGTCTCCCCATGTTCCATACGATGTGATACGATTAAAGGTATATGTATATTTTTCTTTCATTTTACCATCTGCTCCCAAATAATAAGAAGCTCCCGTACCGGCACCACCTTTATTATAAACTAAAGCAAATACATAATCCAACCCTTTATATACCCAATACGTACCGCCAATCACTTCGGTACCTTTTCCTTTTGTTGATACTGTTCCTTCATCAAGAGAACTAACTGCCACCAAATAACTTGCTTCACCAACTGTAGCAGCCACTACATAGGCTGTTTCTCCGTCAGTCGAAGGGTTATCCACCGGATTATCAACATCATCGCAAGATGCAACAAACACACCACCACTCAAACAAAAGGCCGCCGCAAACACACACTGCAAAAACTTCTTCTTCATATATTCTTTATTATTGATTTATACTAAAAACTTAATCTTATTATCTACCGAAAAACACTCTGAACTTTCCATAAAATGCACGTCCAGCCTTTTGTAGGCTGAAATTGTCAAACAGTTGCGCATCCGTGAAATTCTGACATTCAAATGATACGTTATAGCGTCCGTTCTTCATTGTATAGGACAAGGATAAATTATGAGAAAACTGTTCCGGCACCATGTTTTTTGAATCTTTATCGCCGATATTCTCCCAATAAAGAGGGAAATCGTGTTGCCAGTAGCTATCATAGCCTATCGTCAGTACATTTCCCTTAATAAACAGGTCATTCCAATGGAAATTAGCATTTATATTGGCGTAACGATAAGGGAGATTCGGCATACGCACCTTGTAATGCATACTTTCCTGCAAAGAGGTGCCTGCCAGGTACTTTTCATAGTCACGGGTATCAATACAATTAAATGTACCGCCTACATCGAACCAGTGCGAG
This sequence comes from Bacteroides caccae, assembly GCF_002222615.2. NCBI lineage: Bacteria > Pseudomonadati > Bacteroidota > Bacteroidia > Bacteroidales > Bacteroidaceae > Bacteroides > Bacteroides caccae. The sequence continues at coordinate 4,438,902 of NZ_CP022412.2, forward strand.
AAGCTATAAAGCAGCGATAAATTATATCCTTTAGTCCTCACATGCCCATGATTCTCATAGTATCCGTAACTTGTTCCCCCCAATACATCCAATCCTCTTTTTATGTAATCTTTCGTATCCCGATATATCAAGCCGGCCTCGGCATACACCCCGTGTTTGCCAAACTGATAATTATAGCTGAAACTCAGATTCAGATTATCACTTTTCTCCGGCTTCAGATTTACTTTACCGGCTTCCAAGTCTTCATCACCAAACAGTTCGTCTGTCGTAGGAAGCCGAAAAGCCTTTTCATAAGAAAGTTTTACCTGAAAATCTTTCCATAAAAAATATGTACCCGCAGCACCGTATCCGAAAGCACTTACCGTATTGGATAAATTTATATAATTACCTATGCCATCCGTACTCTGTGACACCGGACCTTTGTTGTATTGCCGGTAATGCTTGGCAAATGCCGAAATATTCCATTTGTCCGACGGCATCAGGCGATAAGAAAGACCGCTGACATTCTTACGCGTAATTTTAGGAATACTAAAATCCGTAAATTTGGAAGAAGCACCTATGATAGAGCGGCTTGTACGTTCAAAATCACTTACCACATGGCTAAAAGTAAACGTATGCGCCTCTCCGATATGATAATTCATCCTCAGCGTTCCATTCCAGTTCTTGTTTTTAGATTCACTATTCTGATAAGACTGTTCTCCCCGGCTGCCCCTTTCGTAAAACTCACCACGCCAGTTGTAAGCCCGTGAAGCGGTATCGACATTATTAGTGAGGTTATGGTTATAATTGGCAGTCAGCAGTAAATCCAAATTCTTCACGAATAAGTTCTTTTTGTAGTATTCCAACGAAGGGGCCAATGAATGTCCTTTGCGGAATTTTTCACCGAACACGACATCTTGATAAACACCAGTTTGTATCTCTTTATAGAAATAGGAATAATTGAAGCTCAGAGCCAATCTGTCCGCCCATTTTTTTCCAACCACACCGATTTTTCCAATCACAGCTTCATTATGGTATTGGTCATTGAAACGTTTCAGATGGTAAATCTTACTTTTGTCGAGTGGCGGAAAACGCACACTTCCATCTTCTCTGATTTCAAAGTCACGTACATACGTATCTACATAATAATCATTATCCGAAAAATTCTGAAAAGCGTTCACTTCATACATAAAACCATTCTTGAATATTTGTCCGAAACGTACGTATGACTTATGAGTGTTAAATGAACCGTAAGAATAAGAAGCATCCAGAAACCACTTCCCGGGTTGTTTGTTAGTGACAATATTAATCACTCCCCCGATAGCATCCGTACCGAATCCTACGGGAACCACACCTTTGTACACCTCTATGCGATCTGCATAATTAATAGGAACATTATTCAAATCGAATGCAGCACCGGCCCCTTCTTGCGGTATTCCGTCAATAAAGATTTTCACATGCCGCCCGCAAAAACCGTCAATATACAACTGCATATCCGATCCTACTCCGCCTGACTCACGGAGTTTTACCCCCGGCACCTTAGTCAGTGCGCCGGCTAAGGTCTGTGTACTGTTATGCAACTTCTTCGCGTCAACGGCTACCGCATTAAAGGCTGACTTATTTACCCGGCCAACTCCGGAAGTTGTTACTACGACCTCTCCCAACTCTTTCACTTTCGGTGCAATGGTGACATTGACCTTTATCCTTTCTCCTTTAGCTAATTTAACCTTCTTTTCTACTGTTTGATAACCTACAGCCGAAACGACAAGTATATATTCACCTTCCACAGTTTTCAAGTGATAAATTCCCTTTTCGTCCGTATAACTGCCATAGTTCGTTCCTTTCAGATAGACCGTCGCAAAATCTACGACCTCCTTTTCTGTAGATATCACTCTGCCCGAAATCATACTAGTATAATGACGCTCGTGCTGTGAATATGCTGATACAGAAAATAAGAATACTAGAAAAACCAAAAAACATTTATTAATCATCTCCTTTTTACTTTATACCTATTCATTTACTTTAAAAGCGATGCAAAGATAAGTAGAAACAGGAGCGCAAAACAATCCCTATCTATTGGTAAAAATTAGACAACAAAAACTAAACATATAGATATACACAATACCTATATATAAGTAATTACTAGATAAATTAAATAAAAAGAGAAAAAAATCCTACTCCAACCATTGCGCCAGCAAACGCTCCGTTATTTCCCACAACTGCTCTTTCTGTACATGGTTCACATACTTATCGGATAAGCTTTTCCGGTGATTATTGACATAGAGTTGCCCTGTCACACCGGCTTCTTTTTTGTCCAGCAACAGACCAATTGCCGTAGAAGCTCCTTTCTTCGGCTTACGAATAAAAGGACGGAAGAATATATCTGTCAGAGGGTCGAACCACTTATGCATCGTGATGATATCAGTAGAGACAATTCCCGGATCGGCAGCATTGACGGTGATTCCTTTCTCCCGAAGTTGCTCGGATAGTTCGAAAGTAAATAATAACAAAGCCAATTTTGTGTTACTATAAACAGGTATTCTCCAAAAGTTTCCCGTTTTCCCCCTGTGAAAGAAATCAGGAAAATCAAGACGGCCGATTGCATACGTACACGAAACCATATTTACAATACGTGCTCCGGATGCCATAGTCGGAACTAATTTACGAGTCAGCAGGTAAGGACCAACATAATTTACACTGACCGTCCGTTCAAATCCATCGTTCGTAATAGAAAATCCGGTTTCCATTGTCCCGGCATTATTCATCAACAAGGAAATGGAAAGTTTACGTTCCAAAATCCGATCAGTAAAAGAGGCTACGGAGTGCATCGAAGACAGATCAATAGCGAGTACTTCCAAATTCGGATTTCCGGTTTCTTTCATTAAACGTTGGCACACGTTTTCCGCTTTTTGCGGGTTATAACAAGCCATTATGACATGATAGCCGGCTGTGGCCACGGCACGGGTTATCTCCGTTCCCATGCCTCCGTCAGCTCCGGTAATGATCGCCCATTTCACTTCATTCATTGTTTTTCCAATTTTTCAATCTCCTTTTGCAGACAAGGAGGCAGTTCTTCATTCAAATGTTTATGACAAGCCATTTCGTTCGTGTACATACGGCCAATGCAATAATTGCTATGCCCGCAATTACAACGTGCACGGTCTTCACGTGCCATACGGTTCACAAATCCCGGTTCATTCAGCAGGGCACGTGCCATTTGAACAGCATCAAAGCCGGCATCCAGCACTTCATCAATTTTCTCACGAGAAACAAGGCCGCCTACATAAATTAACGGAGCACCCGGAAGGGCCTCACGGAACTTCAGCGCATCTTCGAGAAAATATGCCTCTTTGAAAGGAACAGTCGGAATCATCCATTTTCCGAACATCCGGACGCCATATTTCAGCCACCAGCAATTCATATAATAAGCCATAGAACGGATAGGCATCGCCCCTCGCATCACATACATCGGCGCACGACTGACGAAACCACCGCTCAATACCAGCCCGTGAGCACCCAGTTCGAGCAGGCGTCGGGCTACTTGTATCGTTTCCTCCGACTCCATTCCACCTTTGAAACCGTCGCGCATATTCATTTTCACAAGAACCGCCATATCGCTACCGGCAGCTTTCATCACTTCTTTCATCACTATATCCATAAAACGCATCCGGTTTTCCAACGAACCTCCGTATTCATCCTTCCGGTGATTCGTGTAAGGGGAAAGGAACTGGCTAATCAGATATCCATGTCCGGCGTGAACCTCAACAGCATCGAAACCAGCTTCTCTAGCCAGATTGACAGCCTTTCCATAAGCACGCGCCATTTCAGGAAGTTCTTCTTTCCTCATTCCGCGCACAAAGGTCGGAGAGTAAAGATTGAAACCGGAAGAAGCAGAGATAGGAGTTACTCCACAAATGTTCTTGTGGGACATATTACCGCAATGACCGATTTGTATACCTGCTGCGGCACCCTCATCGTGTATGGCGTCGGTCACTTCGCGTAAACCGGGAATTATGGAAGATCGTAACCATAATTGGCGGTCAAAAGAAAGCCCGCTTTGTGTCACGGCAGCATAAGCAACCGTCGTCATGCCAACCCCGCCTGCGGCTACCGAACGGTGATAATCCAACAACATTTGTGAAGGGGCGTTTCCCGGACACATACTTTCAAAAGCTGCCGAACGAATGGTCCGGTTGCGAAGTGTCAAAGGTCCAAAAGTGACCGGGGTAAATAACTTTGATTTCATAGTAGTATGATATATTTTGTCAAAAGATAGCCTTAATACAGAAAAGGGAATACACGTTTCCTATTTCCCACCTCATCACCGAATTCCTCGCGGTAACGGTGCCAGATTGCGTTGGCACGCGGGACAAGGTTAGCGATCGTCCACCAAAGAAACACAAGTCCGGAAAGTGAACAAGTGAGTATCGCCCAGCCTGCCCACTCTACTATTTCGCCGAAGTAATTGGCGGAAGTAACGTAGCGGTACATCCCTTTTTGAGGCAGATAGTGGCGGGTATCTCCCGGCTTTCGCAAATGCCGGATGATATAATCCGAGTGCCAGTTCACCAGCATACCAGTAAAAAAAAGCAGAGTTCCGAGAATAAACCATGGTGACATAAACCAATCAATGCCGTACATTCCTTCAGGCGCAAGATGAAATATCCATTGTCCTTGCATATATCCGTTCAACAAATTAAAAAGAATGCCCATTGACATAATAGCTAACGGCATTTTACTCTTTCCGGTCAGCAATAGAGGAAAAACGAATGCACGCTGGAAATAATGAATCTGGAAGAATATGAAGAACATCAGTATGACGGGATCAAAACGGCGTTCCGAATGCACCCACATCCAACACATAACTAAAAATACAGGGGCCTCCATTAATATCCAAGCTAACTTATTGGAAATAGCCACACCCCACGAAGCAGTACGAAAAATACCATATCCGGCTTTCACAAAGTAAAGGGCAATAAAAACAATCAGAGCGATCAGGCTCATTATGCCCAAAAACAGATTAAATGCATTCATAGTCATACAGATATTCTTTTACAATGTGCAAAAGTAACAAAAAAGAGGAAAATTGCAACGCAAAACTCCTTAAATAAAAACTCGATGACACACAGAAAGTTTTCTCTAAAAAACACTTATCCCCAGGCATACCTCCGGAAATGATCGGAATATACACCTGGGGACTACACTTATCTATTCAATAAAAGGATTGTTTCCTGTCAGCGTTTCTTTATTGGGATATAAGCCAGATCATCAAGCACGTTCTTATAAGCCGGACGGATAATACGTTTGCCTTCGAAGTTCAATTCTTCATTGCGGTGGGCACACCAGCCTACGATACGTGCCATTGCAAACAAAGGAGTGAAGATTTCCTGCGGCAATCCGATCATTTCATACACAAAGCCCGAATAGAAGTCAATGTTGCTCGATACTGTCTTGCCGTTATTCTTGATGCGTCCGAAAGTCGCGATCGCCCGTTCTTCCAAAAGTTCGAGGAAGGCAAACTCACGTTCCTTGCCTTTTTCACGTGCCAGATCACGTGCCAATTCTTTTAGTAAAAGTGCACGCGGGTCGGAAATCGTGTAAACGGCATGACCAATACCATAAATCAATCCGGTCTTATTATAAACCTCTTTATTCAGCATACGAGTAAAGTAGGTGTCAATCTCATCAACATTTGTCCAGTCCTTGATGTTCTCCTGCAAATGATGGAACATATCAGCAACCTGAATATTTGCACCTCCGTGAAGCGGGCCTTTCAGAGAACCGATACCTGCGGCAATGGCCGAGTAAGTATCTGTTCCGGTAGAAGAAGTGACACGGACAGTAAAAGTCGAGTTATTACCACCACCGTGTTCTGCCTGAAGAATCAGAAGCAGGTCAAGAGTACGTGCATCCAGTTCGGTATAGTCTTTTTTCAGCATATACAGGAAGTTTTCAGCGATAGAGAGTTTCTCCTGCGGATGTCGGATATGCAGCGAACGTCCGAAAGTAGCATGACGCAGCATATTATAAGCATAAGCAATAATGGTAGGGAATTTTGAAATAAGGTCGATACTTTGACGCATCAGGTTATCACGGGAAGTGTCGTCCGCATCCGGATCGAAGCGATACATTTCGAGTACGCTGCGTGCAAGGATATTCATAATGTTATTACCTTCCAACTCGATGATATTCATCTTCGTTTTCTGCTCCAGTGCCATATTATCATTAATCAGTTCGCAGAATGAAGCTAGTTCCTCCTTGTCCGGCAGACGACCGGAAAGTAACAGGTACGCCACTTCCTCAAAACCGAAACGTTTCTCTTTGATGATTGCATGAGAAATATCTTCCACATCATAACCGCGATAGAACAGTTTGCCAGGAATCGGTTTCAGTCCGCCGCCCGGAATACGTTCGTAGCCTACTACATTACCAATTCTGGTCAGACCTACCAGTACACCTGTGCCATCTTCATTACGTAGCCCGCGTTTCACGTCGAACTTGGGGAACAATGCTGTGTCAATCCGGGTAGCTTCCTTCATTTCTTCGGACAGCTTGTAAATCAGGTACTCTTTCTTCATATTCGTATGTTTTTAATCATTATTCTTATTTTTCGATTCTTTCCACTATTTCACGGGTGAAATCTGTGGTTGAGAGAGAGGTTCCATTCGGCATAAAACGGGCAAGATCATGAGTGGCACGGGCTTCCAGAAAACTATTTTCAAGAGCTTTTTCGATAAGAGCGGCAGCTTCCGTCCAACCGAAATATCCGAGCATCATCACTGCCGAAAGAATGATCGAACAAGGATTCACAACGTTTTTACCTGCAATGTTAGGAGCAGTCCCATGCGTTGCCTCAAAGATAGCATGGCCGGTTTTATAATTGATATTTGCTCCCGGAGCAATGCCTATGCCACCTACCATTGCAGCCAACTGGTCAGAAACATAATCTCCGTTCAGGTTCAAAGTGGCTATTACCGAATATTCTTCGGGAATGAGCAGTGTATTTTGCAAAAATGCGTCGGCAATGCAGTCCTTTATCACTAGCCTGCCGTCCGCCAAAGCGTCACCAAACTCACGTTGCGCCAACTCATAACCCCACTTTTTAAATCCTCCTTCAGTATATTTCATAATGTTTCCCTTATGTACCAATGTCACAGAAGGCAGATGATGATCGAGCGCATATTGACATGCAGCACGCACAAGACGTTCCGTACCTTCGCGTGAAACAGGTTTCACACCGAAAGAAGACGTTTCGGGAAAACGGACTTTCGTCACACCCATTTCATCTTTCAAAAACTTATAAAACTTCTTTGCCTCCGGAGTACCTGCTTCCCACTCAATACCTGCATAAATATCTTCCGTATTCTCACGAAACACACACATATTCACCTTCTCGGGAGCTTTCACCGGAGACTGTACTCCCTGATACCAACGAACAGGACGAAGGCAGACATATAAATCAAGTGTCTGTCGCAAAGCAACATTCAACGAACGGATTCCACCGCCAACAGGTGTAGTCAACGGACCTTTGATTCCTACCAGATATTCCTGAAATGCCTGCATCGTTTCTTCCGGAAGCCACGAACCTGTTTCATTGAAAGCACGTTCTCCAGCCAGCACTTCCAGCCATTCAATATGACGTTTACCCCCATAAGCTTTCCGAACGGCTGCATCTACTATAATCTGCATGGAAGGAGTCACCTCAGCCCCTACCCCGTCTCCTGTAATGTAAGGTACGGTAGGCACATCAGGCACTAATAGCGTACTATCTTTTTGTATGGTTATTTTGCTCATTTCTTTTTTCTTTATAAATAACAGTTTTAAAAAGATTTACTTCAATTTTATCTCGCATTCAAGGCGGAACCAGCACGGAACCAGCCTATCTGTTGTTCGTTGTATGTATGTTGCACTTCAAAACTTTCTTTTGTTCCGTCTTCGTGGTGAAGAACGACTGTCAGATTATGTCCCGGCATAAAGTCTACCAAACCAGTGACGGAAAGCATATCGTGTTCCTGAATTTTATCATAATCCGCCTTGTCAACAAAAGTAATGGCAAGCATTCCTTGCTTCTTCAGATTCGTTTCGTGAATACGGGCGAAACTCTTGGCTAGGATCACACGGACATTCAGAAAGCGCGGCTCCATTGCTGCGTGTTCACGACTGGAACCTTCTCCATAGTTTTCTTCAGCGACTACAATAGAAGAAATCCCTTCGGACTTATACATCTTTGCCGTTCCGGAGACTGTTCCATAAGTATTTGTAGAACGGTTCCAGACCTTGTTCGTTTCGCCATTGAAGACATTGACAGCTCCCATTAACATATTATCCGAGATATTTTCCAAATGACCACGGAAACGGAGCCATGGTCCCGCCATAGAAATATGGTCGGTTGTACATTTACCTTGGGCTTTTATCAACAGAGGCATATTAAGCAAATCAGTCCCGTCCCAAGCGGGAAAAGGTGTTAAAAGTTGCAGGCGCTGTGAGTCCGACTTCACCTTGATTTCCGTTTTAGCTCCACCCGGCGCGATATATCCGACATTACCCGGCGTAAATCCTCTCATCGGGAGTTCGTTTCCCACAGGTTCGGATAGTTTCACTTTCTCACCGTCATGATTGACTAATCTGTCCTTCAAAGGGTTGAAACAGAGGTCGCCGGCAATAGTCAGTGCCATTGTCAATTCAGGAGAAGCAACAAAGGCATAAGTATTCGGATTACCATCCGCACGCTTGGCAAAGTTACGGTTAAAGGAAGTCACGATTGAATTTTTCCGTGTCGGGTCATCGGTATGACGTTTCCACTGACCAATGCAAGGACCACAGGCATTTGCCATAATCGTTGCACCGATCTGTTCAAAAGTCTCAATCATTCCGTCTCTTTCGGCGGTAGCGCGAATCTGTTCTGAGCCCGGATTTACAATCAACGGAGAAGCAACACTCAGATTCTTTTCCGCTACCTGTTTTGCCAAAGAAGCAGCACGACTCAAATCCTGATAAGAGGAGTTAGTACACGAACCAATCAGTCCGACTTCCATTTTACGAGGATAACCGTTCAACAATACTTTTTCCGCAAACTCGGAGATAGGAGTAGCCGCATCCGGCGTGAAAGGTCCATTAATATAAGGTTCAAGTTCGGACAAGTCGATTTCAATGACACGGTCGTAATATTTTAAAGGTTCATCCGTCACAACTTCGTCGGCACGGAGATCAGCTTCCACAGACTCTGCCAAATCGACAATACGATCTCTTCCGGTAGCTCGTAAATAAGTCACCATACGCCCGTCGAAAGGGAAAAGTGAAGTAGTAGCTCCTACTTCCGCTCCCATATTACAGATAGTAGCTTTTCCGGTAGCGGAAAGTGATTCGGTTCCCGGACCGAAATATTCAATGATTGCATTAGTGCCTCCCTTTACGGTCAATATTCCTGCCAGCTTCAAAATAACATCTTTCGGAGATGTCCAGCCGCTTAGTTTTCCGGTCAAATGAACACCTATAATTTTCGGCATTTTCAATTCCCACTCCATACCTGTCATTACGTCTACGGCGTCTGCACCGCCTACACCGATAGCCACCATACCCAAACCACCGGCATTAGGTGTATGTGAGTCTGTTCCTACCATCATGCCGCCAGGAAAAGCATAGTTCTCGAGTACTACCTGGTGAATGATACCCGCTCCCGGTTTCCAAAAACCAATGCCATAACGGGAGGATACGTCGCGGAGGAAATCATACACTTCTTCGTTTGTTTTAGTCGCAGTAAGTATATCCTCTTTTGCGCCCTTATAAGCCTGTATCAAGTGGTCACAGTGTACGGTAGAAGGCACAGCCACCTTTTCCTTGCCCGCATTCATAAATTGGAGCAAAGCCATTTGGGCAGTTGCATCCTGCATAGCCACGCGGTCAGGACGAAAGTTTACGTAGTCTTCTCCTCTCTTGTAGTCTTTCACATCGGCGGCATCATAAAGATGCGCATACAGAATTTTCTCGGCTAACGTCAGGGGGCGTTTCAAGATCCCCCGCACATGTTCTACTTTCCCTTTATAGGCGCTGTAGAATGCTTCTAGCATAGTCATATCATATACCATATTACTTTTTGTTTTTTTAGTCTATCTATTAAAATAACGAACGGCGTTCGAGGATTGTTTAACAAAATGAAATATTTTTTCTATCCAAAAAGAAGATTCGTTACCTTTGCACCTATTATGAATAATAATTCGAAAAGCCCGGTCTCCGACCTTCAGTACCAGCAACTCCTGCTACGCATGGAGTATGAATACGAGAAAGAGGAATTCAAGCGACAAACCGAAACAATGGGTATTGCCCGTAAAGTGAAACGCGGTCTGTGCTGGTATCCCGTCTCTCCCGGTCGAAGCTACTACAATTCTCTGAATCAACTTGTAATAGATATTACACGGACCGAAAATAAAGAGATAGAACACTCTTTCGAGTTTGGTCGCCCCGTCTGTTTTTTCCACCAGTCTTTCGACGGAAAAGTGAAATATATGAATTTTATTGCTACCGTCAGTTACGCAGACGAAGAAAGAATGGTAGTGGTTTTACCTGGTGCAGGGGCAGTTATAGAGTTACAAGCGGACAGTTCATTAGGTATACAACTTTATTTTGATGAAACATCCTACCGGACAATGTTCGAAGCATTAGAAGATGCAATCCGAGCCAAAGGTAACCGCCTCTCAGAACTGCGTGATATCTTGCTGGGAACGCAAAATCCCGGATTCCGTGAATTATACCCTGTCCGTTTTCCATGGCTGAACAGTACACAGGAGACAGCCGTCAACAAAGTATTATGCACGCGTGATGTCGCCATTGTCCACGGCCCTCCGGGAACAGGAAAAACAACCACGCTCGTCGAAGCGATTTATGAAACGCTGCACCGGGAACCGCAAGTACTTGTCTGCGCTCAAAGCAACACTGCTGTAGACTGGATAAGTGAAAAACTGGTAGACCGTGGCGTACCAGTTCTCCGCATCGGCAACCCTACACGAGTAAATGATAAAATGTTATCATTTACTTACGAGCGCCGTTTCGAAAGCCATCCCGCCTATCCCGAGCTTTGGGGAATCCGAAAATCAATCCGTGAAACGGGCAGCCGGATGCGCAAAGGTAGTTATTCCGAACGGGAGGGTATGCGCAGCCGCATGAGCCGCCTCCGTGACCGTGCTACTGAACTGGAAATACAAATTAACACCGACCTTTTCGACAGTGCCCGTGTAATTGCTTCAACATTGGTCAGTAGTAACCACCGCCTACTCAACGGCCGACGTTTCCCTACCCTGTTTATAGATGAAGCTGCCCAAGCACTCGAAGCAGCCTGCTGGATTGCCATTCGCAAAGCTGACCGAGTGATTCTTGCCGGAGACCACTGTCAACTCCCTCCTACTATCAAATGTATCGAAGCCGCCCGTAGCGGACTGGATCACACACTAATGGAGAAAGTGGTACATAAGAAACCTTCTGCTGTCTCACTGCTCAAAATGCAATACCGAATGCACGAATCAATCATGCGTTTTCCTTCCGAATGGTTTTACCACGGAGAATTGGAAGCTGCACCGGAAGTGCGTTACCGGAGCATTCTCGATTTCGACACGCCTATGAACTGGATAGATACCTCTGAAATGGATTTTCATGAGGAATTTGTAGGTGAGAGTTTCGGACGCATCAATAAACAGGAAGCCAACCTGCTTCTCCAGGAATTGGAGGCATACATCAACCGGATCGGAAAAGCAAGAATATTGGACGAAAAGATTGATTTCGGATTGATTTCGCCTTATAAAGCACAAGTACAATATCTAAGGAGTAAAATTAAAGTAAGCAGCTTTCTACGTCCTTTCCGTAGCCTTATCACGGTCAACACAGTAGACGGCTTTCAAGGACAAGAACGGGATGTTATCTTTATCAGCCTTGTTCGTGCAAACGAGGACGGACAAATAGGATTTCTGAACGACCTGAGGAGGATGAACGTGGCTATCACCCGTGCCCGTATGAAACTGGTCATTCTCGGAGATGCCGTCACACTTACCAAGCATCCTTTTTATAAGAGATTGATGTCATTCATAAAAAAAGAGGATTATGAGTAATCCTCTTTTTATCAAAGCCCCTTTTCTCACGAGAAAGAACTTTTTTAACACAAACAAAACAAACAATGTTTTCTGTCTTATATACCCTTTTTATCTTTCGCCACATCAGACTCAAGTCTTGGAATTAAAAATTCGAGATATTCTATCAATCGGCTTTTTCTTACCAGCAAAGAACTGTTGGTCTAACAAACACTTATAAACAGATATTGGGATATAGGAAATATATATATTTTACGTTCTTATTCCGGTATTTCATTTTTATAGTAGTTCTTCATTATTGCAACTTGTTTTATTTTGTTGCCACAAAGATAACAACAAACTTGCATTATTTCTCTATAAAGACGGGGATATTTTGAAAAAAAGACGGAAAGAGTGTTTCTTCCCGTCTTTTTACGACATATATATTCAATCTGATTAGTTATTTTCAGGGCGAAGTTTGCGTACTGTTACAGCAGTCTGCCACATCTCGCTTTCGCGCAATGCTTTCAGTTCCACTTCCAGTTTCTCACGATAATCCGGTTTAGAGTTGGAATCAATAGAAATCTGTGCTTCGTTACCAGTCTTAACGCTGTGATACAACTTTTCAACTACCGGTTTGATAGCATCGTGGAAGGGCCCCATCCAGTCGAGGGCACCACGTTGAGCAGTAGTAGAACAATTAGCGTACATCCAGTCCATACCGTTCTTTGCAAACAACGGCATCAAGGACTGAGTCAGTTCTTCCACTGTTTCGTTGAATGCTTCAGAAGGAGTGTGACCGTTTTCACGCAATACTTCGTATTGTGCCAACAGCAAACCTTGGATTGCACCCATTAGCGAACCACGTTCACCTGTCAAATCGGAAGTAGCTTCTCGTTGGAAAGTTGTTTCGAACAGATAACCAGAACCGATACCAATGCCCAAAGCGATTGTCTTTTCATAAGCTTTGCCCGTAGCATCCTGATAGATAGCGTAAGAAGAGTTCAGGCCACGACCTTCGAGAAACATAGTACGCAATGAAGTACCTGATCCTTTAGGTGCGACCATGATTACATCGATATCAGCAGGAGGAACTACACCTGTACGATCGTTCCAAGTGATAGCAAAACCATGAGAGAAATAAAGAGCTTTTCCTGCAGTCAGATAAGGCTTGATAGTAGGCCATACAGACATTACTGCTGCGTCAGACAACAGACACATTACGATAGTACCTTTCTCGCAAGCTTCTTCAATGCCGAACAAAGTCTCGCCCGGAACCCAGCCGTCTGCTACTGCTTTATCATATGTTTTTCCCGGACGTTGACCAACGATAACATTGAAACCGTTATCACGCAGGTTCAATGCCTGACCGGGACCTTGTACACCATAACCGATTACAGCGATTGTTTCATCTTTCAATACTTCACGAGCCTTTTCCAAAGGAAATTCGTCACGGATTACTACATTTTCAATAGTACCGCCAAAATTCAACTGTGCCATTTTCTTTTTTGTTTTTAGTTTTGGGGACTTACGCCACCCGTTATTAATTGATTTTATATTCTATGTTATTCAAATATCACTTTCGAACGGCAAACGACTTCACTACCGTTTTTCTTCACTTCTACATGAAACTCGTTTGAATTAGCCTCGTCGCAGAAAAAAGAGAGTTCATCACCGAAATAACTTTCGGCTACGTATGCCATTTCAAAGCGGCGGATTCGTTTCGTCTTGTACAAGTCAATCGGAAACAAATCAAGGATATGCTCGATATAGCGGATACTATTTACATGACCGTTAATGTCAATGTCACTGTACTTTGCCGTCAGGGTAGCTACCGGCCGGTCGCTCGTCACTTTGATGCGCGAAGGTTTTTCAATAGGGCAAGGTTCGTCACATACGTAGTCTACGATACTTCCTCCGTGTAAGGTCAGCAAATCTGCCGGTTTGCGGGTATTGAGACTAATCATTGCCCATACAGAACGTGCGTATCCGATCTTTTTCCCATCTTTATTAATAATAGCGAAATTACGGTCAGTAAACAGACGATAGACATTTTCCACCCATGTCTGAACCGAGAAATTCTCGTATTGATAAGGCATTTCGTCTAATTCTACAGCCAGGCGCGAGAGCACCCATGTGTAGTTATCTTCGTTCAGTGTCGCAATACCAAAGCCACGGTCACTTGCATGAAAACCTGCACAATTCAGTAGATGATTTCCCAACACCCCCATAGTCAGGCGACCGTTAAAGTCTACATGGAAAGGTTCCGCCACAAACTGATAAGTTCCTATTTTATTTTCTTCACTCATTATTCCTGTAGGTTTTTACTTTCGTTATATTTTGCCTCCCGTCCGTCGAGGAACTCATTCACCCGTTCAAAACAACTGGTGGTAATCGCCACACGCCCCGAACGAACAAACTGCAAAACACAATTCAATACCCGGAGTTCACCGTAAAGCGAGGTTATATCTTCACTCATCCCGTTCTTCTCAACAATGGAAAATACCGGATTTACTTCCACTATACGAGCATTGTATCGACGGATTAACTTGGACGCTTCCGGATTCTCCTGAAAAGCAGGAGTAGACACCTTATATAATGCGATTTCATGGAAATATATTTCATCTTCCGTGAAGTAATGCGCCTGAATCACGTCGATTTTCTTCTCTATCTGTTTCACTACCTTCTCAATAGTGTCCTTATCTGTCCAAGCTGTGATTGTATATTTATGCACACCTTTGATAGATGAAGCAGAAACATTCAAACTTTCGATATTGATCTGCCGACGGGTAAATACAGCCGTCACCTGATTCAGCAATCCGGCAATATTCTCAGAATGAACAATGATTGTATATAATATTTTATCACTCATAACTTTAAATTTTAAATACGAACTCTCAACTTCCCCTAACATTCCAACAACATTTGATTCACCGAACCGCCCGGAGGAGTCATCGGCAATACGTTGCCTTCTTCTATTACGCAAGCTTCAAGCAGGAACGGTCCGTCCGTTGCCAGCATTTCATCGATAGCCACTTTCAATTCTTCACGGGAATAGACACGTTTGGAAGGAATGTCATATGCGGAAGCTATTTTCATGTAGTCCGGATTCAACATCGGAGTAAATGAATAACGGCGGTTGAAGAACATAGCCTGCCACTGACGCACGTTTCCGAGGAAGTTATTATTCAGGCAGATGATTTTCACCGGAGCTTTCTGTTCCATGATAGTTCCGAGTTCCTGGATATTCATTTGAAGTCCGCCGTCTCCCATAAACACGCAGACGGTACGCTCCGGTGCACCGAAAGTGGCTCCGATAGCTGCGGGAAGTCCGAACCCCATTGTTCCAAGCCCTCCGGAAGTAATAATACTGCGTTCTTTCGAATATTTAAAGTAACGAGCAGATATCATCTGGTTCTGACCGACATCCGTCACCAATACTGCTTCATGGTGGGTTGCCTCACTTACGGCACGTGCTACTTCGCCCATGGTCAGTGAATCCGTAGCCGGATAAAGTTCGGGACGAATTACTTTTTCTTCCTCCACCTTCTCATATTCTTTAAAACTATCGTTCCATTCGGTATGCTTGTTCTCTTTTAGTAATCCGGTTACGGCAGCTAATGTATTTTTGCAATCTCCCAGAACAGCGATATCTACTTTCACGTTTTTATTTACTTCCGCAGGATCTATATCAAAATGGATTACTTTTGCCTGTTTGGCATAAGTAGCCAGATTACCTGTCACACGATCATCAAAACGCATACCGACAGCAATCAGGACATCACATTTGTTGGTATTGATGTTCGGACCTAAATTACCATGCATTCCCAGCATACCTTTATTCAAAGGATGATCGGTAGGCAAAGCGGAAAGTCCGAGCAATGTACATCCGGCAGGCATATCAGCTTTTTCAATAAAGGCTCTCAGTTCACTTTGTGCATTTCCGAGTTCTACCCCCTGTCCTACCAATACAAGCGGACGTTCGGCATTATTTATCAGTTCGGCGGCTTCCTTCACAGAATCTTCATCGGTATCAGGCACCGGAACATAACTGCGTATAAAATCCAGCTTCGCCGGCTCGTATTTTGTCTTTGCATTCTGTGCATCTTTGGCGAAGTCCAATACTACCGGACCGGGACGACCGCTACGGGCAATATAGAATGCACGTGCCACCGCCCAAGCTACATCTTCTGCACGGCGAATCTGATAACTCCATTTAGCGATAGGCTGGGTGATACCTACCAAGTCGACTTCCTGAAAAGCGTCTGTTCCGAGAAAACCCGTCCCTACCTGTCCGGCAATAACTACGATAGGTGTACTGTCTATCATTGCATCGGCAATACCGGTGATTGTATTCGTTGCTCCGGGACCGCTTGTCACCAGACAAACACCTACCTCACCCGATACGCGGGCAAAACCTTGCGCTGCATGAGCAGCTCCCTGTTCGTGGCGAACCAAGATATGGTTCAATGTATTTTGATGATCGTACAAAGCATCGAATACCGGCATGATAGAACCTCCGGGATAACCGAAGATAGTAGTCACTCCCTGATGTTCCAAGGAACGCATCAATGCTTCCGCACCTGTTATTAAGTCTTTACTCATTCTTTATTTATATTGAAGATGAATATCAGTCGATGATTCTCACTGCTCCCTTATCGGCGGAACTTACCATGCTGGCGTATGCTTTCAGACTCTTTGGCACGTAACGGTCGCGAGTGACGGGAGTCATCGGGCGTGCAGCCAGTTCTTCATCTGTTAATCGCACGTTAATCGTCCGGGCGGGAATGTCAATTTCGATAATATCTCCGTCTACAATTTTTCCGATATTACCTCCGGCAGCCGCTTCGGGAGATATATGTCCGATACTCAATCCGGAAGTTCCACCACTGAAACGTCCATCGGTAATCAAAGCACATTCTTTGCCGAGGTGACGAGATTTTATATAAGAGGTAGGATACAACATTTCCTGCATACCGGGGCCACCCTTCGGACCTTCGTGCGTAATGACGACAACATCGCCACTGACGACTCGGCCCTCAAGGATACCTTCACAGGCTGCTTCTTGCGAATCAAAGACTTTGGCAGGTCCGGTGAATTTCCAGATACTTTCGTCCACACCTGCTGTTTTTACTACGCAACCATCTTGTGCGATGTTTCCTTTCAATACCGCCAGTCCGCCATCTTTGCTATAAGCGTGTTCGAAATCACGGATACACCCATTAGTGCGGTCTGTATCCAACTCTTTATAGTACATACCTTGCGAACCGAGTACAAGATTAAATTTATTTGCAGCTGCACTCGAATATTTCCTGATTGCTTTTTCGCTCACATTCGGGCTGGTGATTGAATATTCGTCGATAGCTTCCCCCAGCGTCATTCCATCTACCCGGCGAACGGAAGTATCCACCAAACCGGCTTTCGCCAGTTCATCCATAATAGCGATGATACCACCGGCACGGTTTACATCCTGAATATGATATTTCTGTGTATTCGGAGCTACTTTGCAGAGACAGGGAGTTTTGCGTGAAAGCATATCTATATCATCCATTTTAAAATCAACTTCCGCTTCGTGAGCTACCGCCAACAGGTGAAGAACCGTATTGGTAGAACCTCCCATTGCTATATCCAATGTCATAGCGTTCAGGAATGCCTGCCGGGTGGCAATGCTACGGGGAAGTATACTCTCGTCTCCTTCTTCATAGTATTTCATAGCGTTTTCTACAATCAGTTTGGCTGCATCTTTGAAAAGCTGTGTTCGGTTTTCGTGAGTAGCTACAATAGTTCCGTTGCCCGGCAACGCCAAACCGATTGCTTCATTGAGACAGTTCATAGAGTTAGCAGTAAACATGCCGGAACAACATCCGCAAGTAGGACAAGCATTTTGTTCGATATTCGCTACTTCCTGATCGCTTACGCTTTCATCGGCCGATTTAATCATCGCATCAATCAGATCGAGGTGCTGACCGTTCCATTCGCCAGCTTCCATTGGCCCGCCTGATACGAACACGGTAGGAATATTCAGACGCATAGCCGCCATTAACATACCCGGAGTGATTTTATCACAGTTGCTGATACATACCATTGCATCCGCCTTATGTGCATTGACCATATATTCCACGCTGTCCGCAATGATGTCACGTGAAGGAAGTGAATAAAGCATTCCGTCATGCCCCATAGCAATACCATCATCGATAGCTATTGTATTAAACTCCGCAGCGAAGCATCCCAGCTTTTCAATTTCCGCCTTCACCTGCTGACCGATTTCATGTAGATGTACATGCCCCGGAACAAACTGTGTGAATGAATTTACGATCGCTATAATGGGTTTTCCCATCTGATTCTTCTTCATACCGTTGGCTGCCCACAATGCACGGGCTCCCGCCATCCGACGACCTTGCGTACTAAACGAACTGCGTAATTGCTTTTTCATTTCAATCTATCTTTTAATTAAAGAGCCTCTCTCACATCAGTGAGAAAGGCTCTAAATTCTATCTTTTATGGTACGAACACATACAACACAAAACCTTTCTCACGCTCTTGATGGGACCACCACGACGCGAATAATATGCAAAACTGCTAGGTTAATAGATGTATGTAACATATTCATATCTTCTTTTCTTTATTTTCGTGATGCAAAGGTAAGGGCTTTTTTATTATCTCCAAACAAATCGAAGAAAAAAATCACTCAAAAACTAAAAATTGTAAGATAAGAGCGGCATTATTTCTCTATTTTATCACTTAACAGTTGAATTTGCAACTATTATCCAACCGTACACTTCTTCCCGTCTTTCTGACAAAAGCACTTAATAATCTGAAATTTACCTTCCCCATACCGGAGAGCAAGCAAATAATTCGTATCTTTGCCCACCTATCTTTTTAGGAATTTATTAATTTAGAAATAAAAATATCAAATGGAAACAGCAGAAAACAAGTACATTACCGTTGCATACAAACTATATACAATGGAAGATGGAGAAAAAGAATTGTTCGAAGAAGCAAAAGCTGAACATCCTTTTCAATTCATTTCAGGCTTAGGTACAACTCTCGAAGACTTCGAAAACCAGATAACTTCTCTTGCCAAAGGTGATAAATTCGATTTTACCATTCCGGCAGATAAAGCATACGGACAATATGACGAACAACACGTTATCGACCTTCCGAAACATATCTTCGAAATTGACGGTAAATTCGATAGCGAACACATCAAAGAAGGTAACATCGTACCTTTGCAGACTGGCGATGGCCAGCGTGTGAACGCCAGCGTAGTGGAAATCAAACCGGACGTTGTAGTAGTTGACCTCAATCACCCGTTGGCCGGTGCCGACCTGATTTTTGAAGGTGAAATCATCGAAAGCCGTCCTGCTACTAACGAAGAAATTCAGGAACTGATTAAATTGATGAGTGGCGAAGGCTGCGGTTGCGGATGCGACAGTTGCGGTGGCGGCTGTGGTGACAATGAATGTGACGACTGTGGCTGCGAAGGCGGCCACTGCCATAAGTAAGAATTCACCGCCATTACCCAATGGTAAATAAATAAGAAATGGAGAATGAACTCATACAGTTTCATTCTCCATTTTTCTTTTCTAATGATCTAATTTTCCATTCAACATCCCTTATGCGTCATGATATCCAACACCATTTTATCCGTCTCATTCATGGCTTGCGAACCGATTCTTGTTAGATTACGAATGCTCTGATCTACATCTTCGTCGATAATTCCTTCAACGGAAGTCACGCAACGGTCTTCCATTGCCATAATTGCTGATAATACGGCTGTTGAAACTCCTGTGGTTACTTTCAGAGCGCAGCTTGGCTTCGCCCCGTCACAAATCATTCCCGTCAGATTGGCAATCATATTTTGGACAGCGAAAGCTACTTGGTTGTAGTTTCCTCCCATCAGCCACGTAATCCCGCAACTGGAGCCGGTGGCAGCTACCACACAACCGCACAGGGCAGAAAGACGTCCCAAACTTTGTTTGATATAAATTACGGTGAGGTGACTTAACATTAAAGCACGAATAAGTTCTTCTTCTGTCTTACCGTTCTCCTCGGCAAAGACAACAACGGGAAGTGTGGCGGATATTCCCTGATTGCCACTGCCTGAGTTACTCATTACAGGGATCATTGCACCTGCCATACGTGCATCACAAGCAGCCGAAGTATAAGAAAGAATATGGGAGAAAACACTGTCACCCATGACTTTATGTTCATAAGTTCCACGCAGCATCTTTCCGAGGGAGTGTCCGTAGTTGCCTTTAAAAGCTTGTTCGGCTGCCGCTTTATTGAGGCGGGCTGTATCGAGGATAAAGCGTATTTCATCCAAAGGAGCTGTCAGGGCAAAATCATAAACTTTGTAAAGATTCAGTTCGGGAGAGGTTTCTTCTTCCTCCTCGGCGGTAGCCTGCTGCTTGTCGAGCAGTACATTTTCGTTCATCGCTATATATATAAAGGTAGTATGTCCGCCGGAAATCACGGCTTTCGCAGTTTTGTCACCGGACTTACAAATTACTTCGATATACAGTTTTTCCGTAATATCTTCCTTTAAAGAAATACGAATTCTTTTTTCTGCAATAAATTGTTTACCCTGTTCCACCGCTTCCGGAGTACAGTCTCTCAACACCTCCAGTTGATAAGCTGACCGACCGATCAATGCACCCAAAGCAACGGCAATAGGAAGTCCCACCATGCCTGTGCCAGGAATACCTACTCCCATTGCATTTTTTAAGATATTGGCACTCAATAACACTTCAATTTTTTCGGGCTTCACGCCCAATGTCTCTGCTGCTTTGGCTACACAAAGTGCCACAGCAATAGGTTCCGTACACCCAATAGCCGGAATTACTTCTTTTTTTATCAGCTCTATAATTTGCTGTCTTTCAGATTCAATCATGCACTTCTTTAGTTTTGTTCCTACAAAAATAGGAAATTCTTTTTTATCATACATTCAATAATGAACAAATAAATTTCCATATTGTTATTACTCCTCGTGAGAACCAAACTTTAACTGAAAGAATAAGTAGAAAAATGAAAGCAAAACACGTGATTATCTATTTACTGCTGGTTATTGTTACATCTTCTTGCATTCGCGACGAAGCTCCCAATGCAGAAGCAGACATTCTAAGTTGCCGGTTACCGGGAATAACAATGACGACTAGTCCTATCATCAATAATAATTCCGTAACCCTATTTGTCACTCCAGGAACGAATATCTCCGCCCTTGCACCGGAATTTACACTTACTTCGGGAGCTACGATCACACCCGCCAGTGGTACAGAACGCAATTTCAATTCGCCGCAGGAATATCAAGTGACAGCCGCTGACGGAATTTGGAAAAAGACTTATGCCATATCGGTCATTGATACGGAACTTGCAACAATTTACAATTTCGAAGATACCATCAGCGGAAAGAAATACTACATATTTGTGGAAAGGGAAAATGATAAGGTCATCATGGAATGGGCCAGCGGTAATGCCGGTTACGCCATGACCGGAGTAGCTAAAACGGCCGACGACTACCCTACTTTCCAAATAGCAAACGGAAAAAATGGAAAATGCCTTTCGCTCGTGACACGCAGTACCGGATTTTTTGGCGGATTGGTCGGAATGCCTATTGCCGCCGGCAACTTGTTTATCGGTTCATTCGACGTGAACAATGCCATGAGCAATCCCTTGCAAGCAACGAAGTTCGGCCTTCCTTTCCGGCACGTGCCGACTTATCTGGCAGGTTACTATAAATACAAGGCGGGAGACCAGTTCACCGAAGGCGGCAAACCTGTCGAAGGGAAACGTGATATATGCGATATATATGCTATCATGTACGAAACGAGCGTATCCGTCCCCACTCTCGATGGGACGAATGCATTCACCAGTCCTAACCTAGTTTCTATGGCACGTATCAAAGACGCCAAGGAAACAGACGAATGGACTTACTTTAAACTCCCGTTCACAACCCTTCCGGGAAAATTCATCGACAAGGAGAAATTGACAATGGGAAAATATAATATATCTATCGTATTTACATCCAGTCTGGAAGGAGACCACTTCAACGGAGCTATCGGAAGCACCTTATTAATTGATGAAGCTGAATTGATTTACCGCTCGAACTTGGACCATTAAACCATAACGACTTTATACCGACAATGAAGATGAAAATTTATCCATACCTATTTAGTTTGCTTGCCTGTATCGGAATAGCGCTACCCGGCTATTCACAGGTCGATAGAAACAAGACCCTTATCCGTTCCGCCCTTCACGGACTGGAATACGAAATAAAAGCGGGATTCAGCATTGGCGGCACAGCTCCGTTCCCTCTTCCGGTGGAGATTCGCTCTATCGATGGTTACAATCCGACACTTGCTATCAGTATCGGAGGAGAAGTAACAAAATGGTTTGCCGTTCAGAACAAGTTAGGTGTTATTGTAGGACTACGGCTCGAAAATAAGGCAATGACTACCAACGCCACCGTAAAGAACTACGGTATGGAAATTCTGGGACAGGAAGGTGAAAGAATCAGCGGCGTATGGACAGGAGGCGTAAAAACAAAAGTACACACTGCCGGACTCACCATTCCTCTAATGGCTACTTATAAACTGAACAATCGCTGGAACATAAAAGCCGGTCCTTATTTCTCATACATCCTTTCAAGAGAATTTTCGGGACATGTATACGATGGTTATTTACGTGAAGACAACCCGACGGGACCTAAAGTAGAGTTTACCGACAACAAGGTTGCCACTTACGACTTTTCGAACGATTTGAGACATTTCCAATGGGGATTACAGGCAGGTGCCGGATGGAGAGCCTTCAAACACCTCAATATATATGCTGATCTCACCTGGGGACTGAATAATATCTTTAAAAATGATTTTCATACCATCACTTTTGCAATGTATCCGATTTACCTCAATATCGGATTCGGATATGCGTTTTAATAAACAAGTAACAATTATTGCTGAATTACATTCCCAAAAGAATATATCGGAAGAAGAATGCCTGAAGTTACTACTGGATTTCCGACGAAAGCACCTATGCATCAACCGGACTAACTATTGCAGTATCACCGGAGT
This sequence comes from Bacteroides caccae, assembly GCF_002222615.2. Classification (NCBI taxonomy): domain Bacteria; kingdom Pseudomonadati; phylum Bacteroidota; class Bacteroidia; order Bacteroidales; family Bacteroidaceae; genus Bacteroides; species Bacteroides caccae. Next base: position 4,462,003 of record NZ_CP022412.2, read on the forward strand.
AAACAAAACACATGCCATACTCCAATTGAACTCTTTCATCGAAAAAGGAATGATCCATAGATATGGAAGCGGAAAAGCAGTAGTATATATTCAGGGATAAAATTAGTCGTTACCGGATTCTTCCACCTGCTTCACTCCGGAATAAGTAACCTTTACGGTCTGTTGCAATGTAGCTACTTTTACATTGATATTCATAGTGAGAGCTCCACTTTCCACTGTTCCTTCTACTGTGGTGGCACAAGTGCCGAGAGCGGCAGCATCTCCCGAAAAAGTCAAATTCTGTTGACCTGTGAAAGTCGAGGCGTCAGTCTCTTTTTTCACCGTACATTTGTCTATTACAATATCGCCGAACTTCATGATCGTTCCGTTGAGAAACAATTCAAATTCTTTCAGTTCCATTTTTACTTCCGTATCGCTGACCTGGGAAATGGTGATAAACTTGGCTATCCCATTGCCAATCACTGTTTCCTGATCGGAATTATCCGGCTTCATTGATATATCCAGATTACCCCAATAAGTGCCCACTACATCAGGAGCTGTAACGACTGCTTCTTCTTCAGGAGGATTATTACCACTTATATCATTATCATCATCACTGCTACAAGCTGTAAAGAGAGCGACTGAACAGATTAATGCCCATAAATACAATAGATTCTTTTTCATACATTGTTGGTTTAGTTATTAAATAATCGTCAATTATAAACTAAAAAGGAGAAAAAAGGTTCAATTTGGTTCGTTTTTTGAAGATATTTTGAGATCGCAACATTCTTACCGAAAACTTTGTTATATTTGCATAGAGTAATTTTAAAAAAGCCACAACTATGTTTAATTCATTTGGCAATATCTTTCGACTCACAAGTTTCGGTGAGTCTCATGGCAAAGGAGTTGGTGGAGTAATTGACGGATTTCCCTCCGGAATTACTATCGACGAAGAATTTGTACAACAAGAGTTGAATCGCCGCCGTCCGGGACAATCTATCCTGACCACCCCACGTAAGGAGGCTGATAAAGTCGAGTTCCTTTCCGGCATTTTTGAAGGAAAATCAACCGGATGTCCCATCGGTTTCATCGTATGGAATGAAAATCAACATTCCAACGACTATAATAATCTGAAAAACGTATACCGCCCTTCACACGCCGATTACACTTACACCGTAAAATACGGAATACGCGATCATCGCGGCGGCGGGCGATCATCGGCACGCGAAACGATTTCGCGTGTGGTGGCCGGTGCGCTGGCTAAACTGGCACTTCGTCAATTAGGAGTCAGCATTACCGCTTATACCTCACAAGTAGGCGCTATCAAGTTGGAAGGCAGTTATTCAGATTACAACCTCGACCTGATAGAAACTAACGACGTGCGTTGCCCTGACCCTGACAAAGCAAAGGAAATGGCAGACCTTATATACAAAGTAAAAGGCGAAGGTGATACAATCGGCGGTACGCTGACCTGCGTTATCAAAGGATGTCCTATCGGACTGGGGCAACCCGTTTTCGGTAAGTTGCACGCTGCACTGGGCAATGCTATGTTAAGTATCAATGCCGCCAAAGCATTCGAATATGGCGAAGGATTCAAAGGACTGAAAATGAAAGGTTCCGAACAGAACGATGTTTTCTACAATAACAACGGACGGATTGAAACACATACCAACCACTCCGGAGGTATTCAAGGAGGACTCAGCAACGGACAGGATATCTACTTCCGTGTTGTATTCAAACCGATAGCCACTCTGCTAATGGAACAGGAAACGGTCAATATCGATGGAATCGACACAACACTGAAAGCCCGTGGACGCCATGACGCCTGCGTACTGCCCCGTGCTGTGCCTATCGTCGAAGCAATGGCCGCTATGACTATACTTGATTATTATTTGCTGGACAAAGCCACCCAGCTTTAATTATTATCTTTATATGAACGAAATTCAGAAATACATCGCAGCAAACGAACCTCAAATAATGGAGGACTTGTTCAGCCTCATCCGTATTCCCAGTATCAGCGCCCTGCCCGAACATCATGACGATATGCTGGCATGTGCCGAACGCTGGGCACAGTTATTACTCGAAGCGGGAGTGGATGAAGCATTGGTAATGCCCTCCCAAGGCAATCCGATTGTCTTTGCACAGAAGATTGTGGACCCAGACGCAAAAACCGTATTAGTTTACGCACACTATGACGTGATGCCTGCCGAACCACTCGAATTATGGAAAAGCCAACCATTCGAACCGGAAATACGGGACGGATATATCTGGGCACGCGGAGCAGATGATGACAAAGGACAGTCTTTCATCCAGGTGAAGGCTTTCGAATATCTCCTTAAAAACGGGTTATTGAGGAATAACGTGAAGTTTATCTTCGAAGGAGAAGAAGAAATCGGTTCTCCCAGCCTAGAGGCATTCTGTGAAGAACATAAAGAGTTGCTGAAAGCGGACGTTATCCTTGTTTCGGATACCAGTATGTTGGGTGCCGACCTTCCGTCATTAACCACCGGCCTGCGCGGACTGGCTTATTGGGAAATCGAAGTAACAGGACCGAACCGCGACCTGCATTCCGGACACTTCGGAGGTGCGGTAGCCAATCCTATCAATGTGCTTTGCCGGATAATCAGTAAGGTGACGGATACAGACGGAAGAATCACCGTCCCCGGATTTTACGATGACGTGGAAGAAGTACCGCAAGCTGAACGTGAAATGATAGCCCATATTCCTTTCGATGAAAAGAAGTATAAGGAAGCAATCGGCGTAAAAGAACTTTTCGGAGAGAAAGGATACAGTACACTGGAACGCAATAGCTGCCGTCCGTCTTTTGATGTATGCGGCATTTGGGGCGGGTATACGGGAGAAGGTTCAAAGACCGTGCTCCCTTCAAAGGCTTATGCCAAAGTATCTTGCCGACTGGTTCCGCATCAGGATCATCATAAGATTTCGCAAATGTTCACTGATTACATTCTCAGTATTGCTCCAGAAACAGTTCAAGTGAAAGTAACACCGATGCACGGCGGACAAGGTTATGTCTGCCCGATTTCACTTGCAGCCTATCAGGCAGCCGAAAAAGGTTTTGAAATAGCTTTCGGAAAAAAGCCGTTGGCAGTACGCCGTGGCGGCAGCATTCCTATCATTTCTACTTTTGAACAGGTACTGGGAGTGAAAACCGTACTCATGGGATTCGGTCTGGAATCAGACGCTATCCATTCGCCGAATGAGAACTTCTCACTGGATATTTTCAGGAAAGGCATTGAAGCTGTAGCCGAATTTCATCAGGAATATGCCGGACGGTAAAGTGGACACAAGAACCATTATTATAAACGGTATAAACAAAACGGCGGACAGGCTTACAATCAAGCATCTGTCCACCGTTTTATTTTATAGATAACAAGAAACTACTACATGAGCGGAGTCTCAAAAAGGAACGTAAATGACTCACTATCTTTCAAATCCTTCACCGCATCTCCTGCATAAATCTCTCCCTTCGTCAAAGACAATTTCTTTATACCGGCTTTCGGGCTAAAGTCTATCTTTTTCAAATCAAGCCAAAACAAATTCGGCGTCAATGTGGATTCAAAATAATAGACCTTATTCTTCTGGTCGGAGACGGAACGCCAACGGGTAGAAGAAATATGAGGTTTCTCCGGAGTATTAATGCCAAATGGAACTGAAACATTACGCATCACACTCAGCACACTGGGAACAGCAATTTTTGCATCGGCAGTCTGCGGAATGGCATGAATGTAGAAAGAGGCACGGACAAAACGGTCGCTCGAACGGTTCGTTCCCGGCAACATCTGCAATCCGCCGACTTCTTTCCAGTAATCGTTGATAGCTAACTGGTATTCATACCGAGGAGAATTTGTCATTACCTGATATTCTTTCCCTTCGTGAATGCTTAACTTTCCATCCAGATATTCCAGCACAGCCGTATTGCCTGTTTCGTCGGTGATGGCCATGTGCAAAGTAGATTCCGGTCCTCCATTCGGCATACGGGGAGCGTCAATCCGGAAAGTCTCCTTTTTCAGTTCATCAACGGCCTCACGTACAGTGGCAAAGTTATCAAGCACGTATTGCGTCCAAATACTGATTCCCATTGCTGGACGGATATCACCGGGAAGCGAATAAATAGATTCGGGCAAGAAAAGTAGACTAGCCACCAAGCCCTTTTCATTCATACCGTCGCAAGTTCCTATATCATAACCGGTTGCAATCACACTTCCATACTTAGAAGTCCAGTTCACCGTTTTTTCCTTATTATGCCCAACACGCTGAATGCCACGCGGGAAAACATAGATATTCGACATAATGTCTTCTTTCCAGTCCATTGTACGCCCCGTTATCACCAACTGTTCCGGGCCGAGGTAAACGGCACGTGTACACGCCTCTACCGGCTGTATACTCATCAAAGAGAGAGCAGCCAACATCAATATAACCCCTGTCTGTTTCTTTTTCATATTCTTTTCAAATTAAATAATTGATACTCTTATCTATAATAACAAATATATAACGATTATTGCCGAAAATAAAGATGATTTTAATGAAAATAAGGGATTTGTCCAAAGAAGACTCCCAAAGAGATATTAAATAAATTTAAGACTAATGATTGCAGTTATTCTCATCTTCTATCGTCAAAAAGATAAACATAGAACTATCATGGAAAGAAAACAAACTAAGCGGATTATAATATTCCTTCTTCTATTGCTAGGTATTATATTACCCAATATGGCACAGAAACAAAAGATATGGAAAGCATTTTGCGATAAATGCCGGAGAGAAAAAACCATTGTCGGTGCGCTTCCTTCGCAGTTAGAGAAAGCTCTACGCTGGTCGCCCGGCATTAGTAATGAGCAAAAAGAAGTGATACGTTACATATTATGGAATATGGTTTACGTAGAAGGAGGGACAGCTAATCTCGGAGAAAACAACGATTATCCTGTGAATGTGGGCTCTTTTTTCATCAACCGCTATGAGGTAAGTCAGGATGAATGGTACGTCATTATGGGGGAGAATCCTTCCAACCAACACAGACGTAATTATCCCGTAGATCAAGTTAATTGGTATGACACTCAACGATTCACCCGAAAACTCTCTCAGTTATCCGGCCTCCCCTTCCGTCTGCCGTTCGAAGCAGAATGGGAATATGCCGCACGTGGAGGCTTGAATACCCAAAACTACATTTATGCCGGTAGCGATGACCCGACACAAGTCGCTTGGTTTAAAGAAAAATACTCCAATGAAAACACATATGTATCCAACGATATAGGAACCAAAAAACCCAACGAACTCGGACTTTATGATATGAGCGGAAACATCTACGAATGGTGCATGGACTGGTATGATAAAAAAGTTCCTTTCACCGGAAATATTGATCCTGACCTGAAGGGGATTGATCTGCATAAAGTGCTACGCGGAGGAAGTTATTATACTATCGCCAAATACTGCAAAATCACCAACCGTTATGGAGTCAATCCACTGCGTTGGGATATTGACTACGGATTACGGCTAGTAATATCCTTTCAAGATAACACGGAGGAAAAGAGAGTAGCCCAATAAAAATATTCTACACTAATCATACACATAAAAAATCCCGTATACGTTGTTTTACATACTCAAACTATCACATATACGGGATTTAAAAGAACAAGCCTTTACCTTGTTTAAACTAATCGTTCATTATAAACAAGCTTAATCGTCAGTAGGAACTTTCATGTTCTCATAAACCTCAATCCATGAGTTCCATTCGGCAGGTGCGTCATTGGTCGCAGCAGTTTTCAGTGTACGATATTTATAGGAAAGATAAAAACGGGTGACTCCGTCTACGGTGATGTATCTGTTTGCCTGCTGGACAGACAATGCTTCATCATCATCAGTTGTACCGGGTAATTGTACTACCTCTATCAATTCTGATTTATAAGGTTTTAGTATAAGAGTATTATATTTGGTACCATCGATATAAGTCAGTTCCTCCTCACCGATTTCCATGATAAGGCTCGACTTGTTTATTAATTCCTCTTCTGCTTTATTGGCACTGTTTTCAATGCCGGCATTCAATCTCACACCCCGTTTCGACAAGGGATATAGAATCTTATTCGCTGATATCTGTGTAGGCTTTGTATCATCTTCCCGCAGCTGAGTGCCCCTCATAAATAATGTCAAAGGACTTTTCTGACTGGTAAAATCATTCTCAATATACACCTTATACAACACCCGCGACTTATCTTTATTCACTTCATAAGGAGTGCAACTGGCAATCCGTAAAGGAATCAGATAAGTGGAATCGGGAGACAATCCCTCGGTCCTAACTTCAATAGGCAACTTTACATAGGGGTCCTGATCGCCAACTTTCATCACCGCAGTATAACTTTTAATCGTATATCTGGAAGGATCCAGTTCTTTCGCGTACTTATCCTCATCCAAGTCAAAGTTATCATGATTATACTTATCAATCAAGTCAGGATCTTTTTCCAACGTTACGGTCACGTCCTGGTCAATAGCCCGTGTACCACCTGCGTAAATGGTTATATATCCAACGGAAACCGGAGTATTCAGCGAATGAGTGACCGGAAACGTCAAGTCCGTTTCACTCAACACATACACCACCTTCTTGTATAGCTCACCTTCAAATATTGAATTTTCATTGCACGCTGTCAATCCCATTAACACGGCACAATACATCATATATTTTGTTATTGATTTCATTCTCATATCAAATTTTAATTTATAGTTCCCGTTAATTATCCCAACCCGGATTCTGATCCATTAATGGCACTTTCCGCAATTCAGCACGGGGAATAGGCAAGAAGACCATTTTCTTATCGGCCACTCTGGTACGTGCAAAAAGATGATTGACCGTTGTTCTTTGGAAAAATTCATCTTCAAACCCGTCCGTATTCATACCTACAATCGGTTCTTTTTCCGTATCCAAATAAATACCCCAACGACGGACATCATAAAAACGTCTGTTCTCGTGAAGGAACTCAATCATGCGTTCTCTCACAATGATGTCAAACATTTTATCAGCAGAACTTAACTCATCGGTAGTCAAGCCCGGCAAACCCGCCCGATAGCGAACCATATTAAAGTATTTCGCCATTTCGTTCATATCGCGAGTATAAGTGCCCGTGCTTTCATCGCTGAAAGTCACCGTATGAGATCCGGTCAGATTATTCAATGCTTCTACATACGAAAGTAATATTTCCGCATAACGGATAATGGGGAATGATTTAGGTAATACGGTTGCATCGGTACCACTCCAAGCATCATCATTATGGACATATTTCTTCATCACATACCCGGTCACCGGATAATTGTTGGCGTCACCGGAACCTACCGCTTTATCCTTTCCGGAAGCCCCATAGCCACTCGCTCCTTTCCAATAATAAACATAGACATTTTTCTTCACAGCTTCACTTGTAGAAGCACAAGGCCAGAGACAACCGCTAAAACCAATCGATGCATAGAAGCGCGGTTCACGGTTTATATACATATTATAAACACCGCTCTTTAACTGGTATCCGGAGAAAGACTTCACTTCAGAAGTGAATCCGTCTTCCAGATATGGATATTCATCGCTCGAATTGGTACGATCTCTACCATCAACCATATAGTAAGCATCAATAAACTTCTGAGGGACAGCCATTCCATTATATCCTCCCATTAGCCCCACCGGAAAAGCGTGCCGGGTATAACTACGAAGACTACCGGATGTTCTTCCCCATATATATTCCGGATTCTTAGTAGCGGTCGATTCGCCCGTAAACATATCGCTATAAGACTTATAGGGATCAATCCCCACAGCCCCTTCCGGGAAAGTTTTCGTATAATAGTTTACGTCTGATACATTGGTCGGCAATTCCGGCGTGTACTTGTCACTTTTTACGGTATGCAACTCATACATATCCATATCAATTACCCGTTTGGCAGCATGCGCAGCTACCGCCCAACGTTGCTCGTCATAAGTCTGGCTAACATAGGGAACATTGTCCGATTTACGTATCCAACCTCCGAAAGTCGTTTTCGCTGCACTTCCTCCATTGAACAAAGGACTTGCCTGTTGCAACCGTAAGCGAGCAATCAGCGCATACGCAGCTCCGCGTGTAGGACGCCCGAACTGAGATACCGTAACCCGCAAAGGAATATAATTTGCAGCAATTTCCAACTCGTTACAGATATAATCCACTGATTCATCATACGTTGCTCTTTCCTTATTATAGTATGCAGGAGATTCATTCGTATTCATCGGCTCATCTCCCACAAGAACGACAGGACCAAAGTTTTGAAGCAAATTATAATAAGCATAGCCTCTCATAAAATGTGCATAGCCCAGAATCTCGCGTTGTTCTATATTTGTAAGGTCTTTACATTCATTGATTCTACTGAAAATAATATTAACCTTACGAATGATTTTATACATCTGTGCCCAGTTATTCATCGTTCCCAAGTTATCGGGAGTCGTGTGCCCCAAAACAAATGTTACTCCGGGAAATTCGCCCGTGTTCCATTGCACAAAGGCTTCATCCGAACCGGTAACACCCGGTGTATAAGCACCACCCCAGATGGCGCCCTCATCGGGGAAGAAAGCAGCCGTAGCCCATAGATATTTCTGAAGATTCATTTTATTCTGAAAAATAGAATCGTATCCCAATGTATCAGCAAAGTACTCATCCACATTCAAGTAATTGCAGGAGGACAGGCAAAAGTAGAACGCTGTACATAGCGTTATCATTAATCTTTTAAAATATTTCATATCATGCATATTTAGAAATGGATATAGGTTTGAAATGCGTAACGGGCAGGAATAGGATAAACACGCCCCATTTTCTGTGCTTGTTCCGGATCTACTGTTTTCACACCGCTCCAGACTGCCAGATTATATCCCACCAATTGAAAGTCGAATGACTGTATACCCAGTCTTTTTACAAATCCCTTGGTCTTCAGGTTATAGGTTAAGCTAATTTCCTGTAAACGTAAATAGCGCGCATTGTCTTTCCAGAAAGTAGATTTCTTAGTATTATTTTCATTCTTACCATAGGATAATCGAGGGAATGCCGCATTAGGGTTTTCCGTAGAGGGATCTCCTGAATACCAGGCTGGAGTCCAGCGATTTGCCTGAACGCCGGCTTCCACAGGTACATTACCTGTCTTTTCACCATGGAAAGGAACATATCCCATTTCATATCCATTACCGACTTTAAAATAGGTTGTATTTCCCGTTCCTTTGAACAGACAAGCCAGTGTAAACGATTTGTAACGGAACTCTCCACCGAATCCATACATCAATAACGGATAGTTAGAGTAAGCCAACGGCACTTGGTCGTCTTCCGTTATACGTCCATCACCATTCACATCTTTATATTTAATATCACCCGGACGGACAGTTCCAAACTGCGACGGACTGCTCTCCACATCTTGGTCATCTCTGAACAATCCCAATGCTATGTAACCACGTTGCACTCCATACGGCATACCGCTTATCTGCTGATAGGGATATTTTGGATCAGCCTGTTCCCAGTTCTGCACATCATTCTTCGAATAGGTAAAGTTTCCTCTGATCGTAAATGAGAAGTCTTTGCCTATATCCTGCGAATAAGAAATATTTCCGTCAGCTCCATAGCTACGCATCTTTCCCACATTACCATAAGGCATGGTGATAATACCCGCGAAATCAGGAACCTGAGTTCTCTGCTGGAAAATACCATTTCGCTGGTCATTGAAATAATCGACCACTAAGGAGAGTTTTTCTTTGAAGAATTTCGCTTCAATACCCACATCCGCTTTGGTTGATTTCTCCCAAGCCAGATTGTCAGCACCTACGATAGACTCGTTCACACCATTGGAATCGCTTCCCCAGCCCGTAGCCGCATTAGAATTAATAATAGTCAGATAAGGGAAGCGTTTATTGGAAATACGGTCGTTACCTACTTGTCCATACGAGAAACGGATTTTAAGAAAATCCAGCCAAGGCACCGCTTTCCGCATGAAATCATAGTTTGTCGGTACCCAACCGATAGCTCCCGAAGGAAAGAAACCGAATTGCTTACCCGGCTCGAAGTTTTCGGAACCTGTATAACCGAAGTTTGCATCAATGAAATAGGTATCTTTAAAACTATAAGTGATTCTTCCGGATACTCCCTGATAACGTTTGGGAATAGCGCTCATACTGTCAGTGATGTCTTTAGTCGCCTTCTCGTCACTCATGTAATAGTAAAGCAAGGCTGTTGTCCTGTGTTTATCATTGAATAACCTTTCGTAATTGGCAGTAAACTCGAAATGATATTTACGCCAATGATTCAATGTCTTACTGAATGTAGCTGCTTGAGCGTCAACTTTCTTTGCCAATTGAAGTTCTCCGGAAGTCGTTCGCCCGATAGCCGAATACATCTCCGGCATTACAAAACGAGTCTCATCATAATATACGTCGCTATTCAACGCGCCCTGTACTTTTACTTTCAATCCTTTCAGAAGAAATGACAAATCCTGGTTCAGAGCGAGAGTCACCATATTTTTGTAAGTCTCGCGGGTAGCCATTCCCGTATGATTAAGCATTACATAAGGTGAATAGGCATCATTGACACCATAAGCCGGAAGTTGTCCTGTTGAAAACCTAGTAGGAATAGTCAACGGTGTCAACATTGACTGAGCATTCCAAAGTAAATCTGTGTTAGCCATTCCCGGCTCTTTCTTATTGGATATAAATCCGTCCAAACCCAAATAGAGGGTGGTTGACTTAGTAACATTGATATCCAAATTGGTTCGATAATTATATGTGTTGTATCCTGTGTCTGCCTTGTAACGGCTGTCAGGGTCTTGAATATATGCTGCCGATTCTTTCGACATACCCATACTCACAAAATAACGGGCAATACTACCACCTCCCTGTGCACTTACATAATAAGTCTGCTGGAAAGAAGTCTTGTGCAGAATTTCGTCTTGCCAGTTTACATCCGGATACAAATCTGGGTCCAATTGATATTGGATTAAATCCATTTCCATAGGAGAATAGAGTTCTTTCTCTCCTGAAACGACTCTGGCTTCATTGGCCAGCTTGGCGTAATCATAAGCTCTCAAATATTTAGGTAACCGCTTCAACTGTGAAATAGTAAAATTGGCACGGGCTGTAATTTTGAGTTTTTCTACTGTTCCCCGCTTGGTCGTTACAAGAATTACTCCGTTAGCACCACGAACACCGTAAACTGCCGTTGCAGAAGCATCTTTTAAAACAGAAAAGCTCTCTACGTCAGCAGGATCGACCTGACTCAAATCGCCTTCCAAACCGTCAATCAATACCAAAGCCGAACTGTTAGCACCAAATGTTCCTATACCACGAACCCAAAATTCCGAGATATTTTTACCCGGTTCACCACTCGACTGGATAGAAATAACTCCCGGCACTCTACCTCCCAAAGAGTTATTCAGTGAAGTGGCCGGAACAGCAAGGTCACCAATATCCACGCTTGTGATAGCTCCTACTACGCTCACTTTACGCTGGGTTCCCATACCCACCACTACTACTTCGTCCAAAGCAGTAGCAGAAGGAGTCATTTTAAGAACCAGGTTTGTCTGGCTATCGGTAACGAAATACTCTATCTTATCATATCCGATATAATTAACGATCAGTACATCGCCTTTATGTGCCTGAACTTTAAATCTACCATCCAAATCGGTCGTTGTACCTACGCCCGGACGGTCTTTCAAGAATATATTAGCGCCAATAATCGGTTCCTTATCGGACGACTTATCGACAACTATACCCGAAATAGTCAGCGATTTCCCCGCTTTTTGAGCCATGACGCCCAAACAGCATAAAAGTAAAATTTGAATAATATATAATTTTCTCATGTTGAATTAGTGATAAACAGGTTACTGAATAGCAAGTTTTCTAATACACTTATTTTTAGTATCTGCAATGTAAATTGTACCTTCTTCATCCACAGCTACTCCCCAAGGCTCATCAAATAAAGCGTCATCCGGCGTACCGTCTACATAGCCGGCTCTGCCCGGGACACCAATTACAGTACTTACTGCTCCTTCCCGGTCAATCGAACGAATACAATGATTACTGGAATCTGCAATATACATGATTCCGTCTAAGTCGAAACATATCTGTGAAGGGAAATTAAATCGTGCGTTCAAACGTTTTCCGTCCTCATAGCCAGGATCTTCTCTTGCTCCTGCATACAATTCATAAATTCCGGTAGAAAGTTCATAGCGATAAATACAATGCTTGCTCCGATAACAAATATAGAGCACATCCGGATCGAGACTATCAAAACAACAGATAGCATCATAAGTCCAACCCGCATCCAGCCCCGTAGTAACTAGTTCTGCTTCCTTACTCTTAGGATCCATTTTAGCCAAGTTTCCATTTAATGCCTTTATATACACCAGTTTATCTTCCGGATTAACAGCAGCGGATATATATTGGTCTAATGTTACATTCTGCGGTTTCACCTGTTTTTTAGCCCATTGTGTTTCCGGATCAAATTGTAACAAATTACCTCCTTGTACCCAAAGCGGTAAAAAGACTTTCTGCCCTTCTGTTTCAACCATTGGAATAAATGGAGCTGTAATATTTGTAGCTAATGTAGTTACCATATTTTGTTGCTCATTTATCTGGCGTAAACGATAACTGGACCTTTCGCAAACAAATATATTTTTCTCACGATCTACGCAAACAAAATGAGTCAATCCGAACTGAGCTGCCGCCAATGTTCCGTCAACTGCATTTACTTCCGTTCGCGGCGTTCCCGTAATCGTACTTACAGTAACCTGTGTCTTATACGAAAACTGCTGTTCAAAACTGGCTTTATCTTTACCTACTTCTACTGTAATAGTGCAATTATCTCCCGGTTGCCGGGGAGTAATGACATAAATTTTAGTTCCTATGGAACGTACCACTGCCGCTTGTTTTTCATTGTAGAATACTTTTATCTGCGAAAGATCAGTTCCGAAATTCTCTCCATTAATAATAACTTTCGTTGCCATTCCCCCATTTTCAGGGTAAAAAGAGGTTAGTTTAATCGGTTGATTTGGATCATAAGGTTTGCCTGTTGTGCCACCTTCTTCTGAATCACTTTTACATGCTGAAAGAAAGGTTATCAGCATTGCAAATAAAATAGTTACCAAAGATGTTTTTCTCATTACTATTATTTCATTTATTAAATTAATGATCCTATTTAATAGTTTATCAGTTTTTTATCCTATAAAAGGAAGATCAAATAAACTTTTAAACCAAGATCAAAGGTTAACGATTAATCGAAATCCATCAGTTTTTTGGGGACCTGACTGGAATCAATTTTAGAGAATAAGCCTGTTAACACTCCTTTGAAGTATCAACATGTTTGCCTTTGTTTTTGAATTTTCATTTCCAAAATTCATAATTCATAAGATAAGCGGAGGTTTTCTTTTCATAAGCATTTCTTGATTTAGTTAATAAAAAATTAGTCGAATATCCTTTGCTTGTTACTAAGTTCTACTTGAACTTAGGTTATAAATTGAAAAAGAAAGCCCTGTGTTACTCTCACTTGAATAATACGGTAGATATATTAGATCGAAATATAGTCATGGACTATTTTAGGCATGAAAATCACTGGCAAAGTTCACAAAAGAAAAAAAATAATAATAAAACAATTTATTATATATTGTTATATAATAAAATATTGTATATTTGCATTCGAGAATATTAAATATTTGCACAAGATACAAGAAGGCTATATAAAAATAAAAGCAGAGAAAGTACATTTAAACATCCAAATAATATTTAAGGTACTTATTTTTTATTATTTATTACCTTTTACCTAAGTTCAAGTAGAACTTAGGCATTTTTTAGCATTTGATTCAGTTTCTCGATCAAAGTTTCATAGAATAGCGTTATCTTTTTGGATACCAACAATATACATTACGCGAACATCTTAATCTTAATAATTACAAATATCGGAAATTAGTTACATTTTCCCTAAATGCTTCCACTATTATGAAAAAAAGTTCTCACTGTAGTGAGAACTTTTTTCCTTATCGCGACATTTTTTTCTTATTATGATGAAATTTACAACAACACACTATAATTTAATAATAGTATTGGCTACAACTGAAACTCGTCTTTTACTTAAACCTTATAAGACTAAAACTATTCAAATGTTTTTCGGTATGTACATCCATTTTTCCATTCCGAACACCCGTAGGCTGTTTTTCCTTTTATGATAATTCCCTTACCACAAACCGGACAGGGTTGTCCTACTAATGAGTCCGGAGTATTATTCGGAGAAGAAACAGGGGTAGCAACAGGAGACGGTGATACTTCTGTTTTTGCCTCTTTTGATTCTCCTGCTTCGGAATTCTTTTTTTTCTCTTTCGGCGGCGTACTTACTTTCCGTTCACGTTTTTTAGGTTCCTTCTTTGCCTTCTCTTCGGTCTTGGCAGCTACCGCATCTTGAATAGTGATACGACGATTGGTATTATCAGAAAGTACACTCATTACAATTTCCGAAACCATTTGTTTCAGTTCTTCAAGAAATTGGCGAGCATCGTATGTTTTCTTTTCTATCTCACGCAACTTCTTTTCCCAAATACCCGTCAACTCCGCTGATTTCAAAAGTTCTTCGTGGATTAGCTGCACCAATTCTACTCCTGTCGGTGTAGCGATCAGATTCTTTCTCTCCTTGCGGATATAATTTCGTTTGAACAGCGTTTCAATAATAGCGGCACGGGTGGATGGGCGACCGATACCATTCTCTTTCAAGGCATCGCGAAGTTCATCATTATCGACTAGTTTTCCGGCGGTTTCCATAGCCCGGAGCAAGGTCGCTTCCGTAAAAGGTCTTGGCGGCTGCGTCCATTTTTCATTCAAGTCGGGGATGTGAGGACCACTCTCCCCTTTTGCAAAGGCAGGAAGGACATTTTCATCGTCATCGTCCTTTTCTTCAGTAGTGTCTTTCACATCTTTAGCGAATACCACACGCCAGCCTGGTTCTAAGATTTGCTTACCGGTGACTTTAAATTCTATTTTATCCACTTCACCCATCACGGTAGTAGTCGAAATCTTACAATCAGGATAGAACACTGCTATAAAACGGCGCGCTATTAAGTCATAGACACGACGTTCCATATCAGTAAGGTTTTGAGCATAAACTCCGGTAGGGATAATGGCGTGGTGGTCCGTCACTTTCGAATTATCAAATACCTTTTTTGATTTAGGCAACGTAGAACCATTCAACGGGGCAGTCAATACTTCGTAATCACGAAGCCCTTTCAGAATACCAGGACATTTCGGATAAATATCGTCGCTCAGAAAAGTGGTATCAACACGTGGATATGTAGCTACTTTCTTCTCATAAAGAGATTGGATCAGTTTCAGTGTTTCATCGGCAGAATAGGCGAATTTCTTGTTACACTCTACCTGAAGGGAAGTCAAGTCAAACAAACGCGGAGCATATTCCTTTCCGTCTTTCTTACCAACACTGGTTACCACAAAAGGAAGGTCTTTGATACGTTGTACCAAGGCTTCACCTTCTTCACGATTGGCGATAGGATCGATACCCGGATTGTCTATTTTCTTTTTTCCACCGTTTTTTTCTTCTTCTGCCGCTATTTCTTCATCACTTTTGCGGATAAGTGCGGAGAAAGTAGTATCTCGATAGTTTGTTTTTAGTTCCCAATATTGCTTGGGTTGGAAATTGGCAATTTCCAACTGACGGTTGACAATCAATGCCAAAGTAGGTGTCTGCACACGTCCGATAGAAAGCACCTGTTTGTTTTGACCATATTTAATAGTATATAAGCGTGTGGCGTTCATTCCCAGCAGCCAGTCACCTATTGCACGAGAAAGTCCCGCCTCATACAACGATTGGAAATCAGACTGATCTTTTAACTTGGAAAAACCTTCACGAATAGCCTCTTCCGTCAAAGAAGAAATCCACAAACGCCTCACCGGACAGCGTGCACCCGCCTTTTGCATCACCCAGCGCTGAATCAATTCTCCTTCCTGACCAGCATCACCGCAATTGATAATCTCATCTGCATTCTGCATCAACTGTTCGATAATATGAAACTGTTTCTCAATACCCGGGTCATGTCCAATCAGTTTGATACCGAAACGTGGGGGGATCATCGGCAAGCTACCCAAGCTCCACGATTTCCAATTGGGTGTGTATTCATGCGGTTCTTTCAAGGTACAGAGATGCCCGAATGTCCAGGTCACCTGGTATCCGTTCCCTTCTATATATCCCTCTTTCCTTGTATGAGCGCCGAGTACCTCGGCTATATCGCGTGCAACAGATGGCTTTTCGGCTATGCAAACTATCATTCTTTCTCCTCTTGTTTTTATACTATCAGTCTACAAAGTTACATGATTATTTCTCACTGACCGCATGAAGATAAAAAAAAGTCTATCATAAGAAAAAAGTGATTGCCTCTATTATAAAAGACAATCACTTCGTTAACGTTCTAATCTAGATATATCAACTACAATTATTCTTCATCCATAAGAATTTCCAGAATTTGACAGGCAGCTTTCGCTACCGGAGTACCCGGACCGAAAATAGCGGCCACACCTGCCTTATACAAGAAGTCATAATCCTGTGCAGGGATAACGCCACCGGCAATCACTACAATGTCTTCACGTCCCAGTTTCTTCAACTCTTCGATAATCTGCGGAACCAATGTCTTGTGTCCGGCAGCCAGTGAAGAAACACCTACTACATGAACATCGTTTTCTACCGCTTCGCGAGCTGCTTCCGCAGGAGTCTGGAACAGAGGTCCCATATCCACGTCGAAACCACAGTCCGCATAACCTGTTGCTACCACTTTAGCACCACGGTCGTGACCGTCCTGTCCCATTTTGGCAACCATAATACGAGGTTGACGCCCCTCTTTCTTCGCAAACTTCTCAGCCAGTTCACAAGCACGCTTGAAGTCGCTGTCGTTTTTACTTTCTGATGAATACACGCCTGATATAGTTCTAATTATTGCTTTATAACGTCCTACTATCTGTTCGCAAGCAAATGAGATTTCACCCAATGTCGCACGAACACGAGCCGCTTCCACAGCCAGTTCCAGCAAGTTACCCTTACCGGTCTTCACACATTCGGTAATTGCAGCCAATGCCTTGTCCACTTCAGCCTGGTTGCGTCCTTCTTTCAAACGTTTCAGATTTTCAATCTGTTCAAGACGAACGGCAGTATTATCAATTTCAAGAATATCAATCGGAGCTTCTTTATCCAAACGGTACTTGTTCACACCCACAATAGTCTGCTGACCACTGTCGATACGAGCCTGTGTACGTGCGGCAGCTTCTTCGATACGCATCTTCGGAATGCCGGTTTCGATAGCTTTCGCCATACCACCCAGTTTTTCGATTTCCTGAATGTGCTCCCAAGCCTTATGAGCCAATTCGTTCGTCAAAGACTCTACATAATAAGAACCGCCCCACGGGTCAACATTCTTACAAATGTAAGTTTCTTCCTGAATATAAATCTGAGTATTACGTGCAATACGTGCGGAGAAATCTGTCGGAAGAGCGATAGCCTCATCCAATGCATTGGTATGCAGAGACTGAGTATGTCCCAAAGCGGCAGCCATAGCTTCGATACAAGTACGTCCCACGTTGTTGAACGGGTCTTGTTCGGTCAGTGACCAACCGGAAGTCTGTGAGTGAGTACGCAATGCCAGTGATTTCGGGTTCTTCGGATTGAACTGTTTCACAATCTTCGCCCACAACATACGTGCGGCACGCATCTTGGCAATTTCCATAAAGTGGTTTGTACCGATTGCCCAGAAGAAAGACAGACGCGGAGCAAACGCATCAATGTCGATGCCTGCGGCAGTTCCGGCACGAAGATATTCCAAACCGTCAGCCAATGTATAAGCCAACTCGATATCCGCCGTAGCACCTGCTTCCTGCATGTGGTAACCGGAGATAGAGATAGAATTGAATTTCGGCATCTTCTGTGAAGTATATTCGAAGATATCGGAAATAATCTTCATAGAGAATGCAGGCGGATAAATATAGGTGTTACGCACCATAAACTCTTTCAGAATATCGTTTTGGATTGTACCTGCCATTTCTTCCAGTTTGGCACCTTGTTCCAGTCCGGCATTGATATAGAATGCCATAATAGGAAGTACCGCACCGTTCATTGTCATAGACACGGACATCTTGTTCAAAGGAATGCCATCGAACAGGACTTTCATGTTCTCTAAGGAACAGATAGACACACCTGCCTTACCTACGTCGCCCACAACACGTTCGTGGTCGGGGTCATAACCGCGGTGAGTAGCCAAGTCGAATGCTACCGACAGACCTTTCTGACCGGAAGCCAGGTTACGGCGATAGAAAGCATTTGATTCTTCAGCAGTGGAGAATCCGGCATACTGGCGGATAGTCCAAGGACGAAGCGTGTACATTACTGAATACGGACCACGCAGATAGGGCGGAAGTCCGGCAGCATAGCCGAGGTGTTCCATTCCTTCGAGGTCTTCTTTTGTATAAACAGGCTTCACTTCAATGTGTTCCGGCGTTTTCCAGTCAGCGGAGATACCGTTAGCCTTTTGCCATTCAGCACCGTTAGCAGGCTGAAATGCGGCATATATATCTAAGTTTTTAAAATCTTTTCTCATCTTACTTCAATAGTTTGGCGTTAAACTCTTTCAAGGTATCCAGTACGTTGACACGGACATGGATGAAGTTTTCGATACCCGCTGCTTTCAGTTCGTCCATACAAGCAGGAGCACCGGCAACGATAAACATAGCGCGGCCGTCCAATGCCTTGAATGCAGGAATTGCATATTCCGCATATTCATCATCACTTGAACAGATTACGACAATATCAGCTTTGGCAGCCATAGCTGCTTCTACTCCGGCTTCTACCGTTTCAAATCCGAGATTATCAACCACTTCATAACCGGCACAAGCCAGGAAGTTGCAAGAGTACTGCGCACGTGCCTGACGCATAGCCAGATTACCGATAGTCAGCATGAATGCTTTCGGACGTTTGCCGGATGCTTCCGTTTCGAGACGCAATGCTTCAAACTCGCTGGCAGCACGGTCGAATACCAATGTATCCACGTCTTTCTCACAAGTATGGTCTTTTCCACCACAGCAGCATTTTGCTTCAACCGGTTGCTTATCTCCGGCCTTTTCATTGAAGTTCGGGAATTGGTTAGTACCCAGCAATACTTCACGACGTTGGGCCACCGCTTTATGACGGGCTTTATTACTTTCGTTGACAGCAGCCTGAACAGTCCCCGCCTTCAATGCTACATAGAAACCACCGGCTTCTTCTACAGACAGGAACAAGTTCCATGCTTGCTGTGCAATAGAAATTGTCAGGTTTTCAATATAATAAGAGCCGGCAGCTGGGTCAATTACTTTATCGAAATGAGATTCTTCCTTCAGCAACAGTTGTTGATTGCGTGCCAGACGTTCGGAGAATTCATCCGGAGTCTCGTATGTCTTGTCAAACGGAGTCACTGTCATAGAATCCACACCACCTAATGCAGCGCTCATCGCTTCAGTCTGTGTACGGAGCAGGTTCACGTGTGCATCAAACAAAGTCAGATTGAAAGTGGAAGTTTCGGCATGAACCGCCATTTTTGCCGCGCAACGACATTCACCGTTAGCACCTTTGTTATCACAGTCGCGCAAACATTCCGGATTGTAAGAAGCTACAATATTCGCCCACAACAGACGTGCTGCACGGAATTTAGCAATTTCAAGGAAATAGTTGGAACTGATACCGAAGTTGAATTTGATTTTTTTAGCCACTATAGCAGCAGGAACACCGGCATCGGTCAGTTGGCTCATGTATTCATTACCCCAAGCCAGTGCATACCCCAATTCCTGAGAAATATAAGCTCCGGCATTGTTCAGCGATAATGCGTTCACATTCAGTACGCGGTAGAAAGGAAGCGGTTGGATAGCTTCAATCAGTGCTTTAGCAGTTTGCACCATATCACCCTTTTCCTTGCCGCGGGTCAGCATTTTGTTGAAGAAATCATAGTTGATAGAGCCTTTCAGCTTCTTCACGTCATAATCCTTCTTCCGGAAATAAGCTACCAGCAGATTAGCCAGTTCAACAACGTGTCCCTGACAAGTAGAGAAGTTCAGTTCAACACACTCAGCTTGAATACCATTCAACAGAGTCTCAAGATATTCCGCATTGAGTTCTTTTGCCTTTACATGGAAAGAAAGTGAATCGACACCTTTGTTCAGGATATCCAGTGCTTTCTCATTGGCCTCTTTAGGACATTCCACTTTGATTTCCTGACGTACCAGCCATTCATTGTTGTCCTTCTTGGTTCCTCTTAAATAAGGGAATTCTCCGGGAAGTGCGTCTGTCGTCTTCAACCCTTCCAGGTCCTCCATCCGGTAGAAAGGTTTCACTTTGAATCCTTCGTTCGTCTTCCAAACGAGCTTCTTCTCAAAATCAGCACCTTTCAAGTCGGCTGTAACCTTCTCCATCCATTGTTCGGTGGAGACAGGAGAAAAGTCTGAGAAGAGTTTTTCTTTTTTGTCTGCCATAGTTTATCTAAAATTAAAACAAGAATTAATATTGTCTCTATTTTTATCTGTCTCTTTCCAAATGTCTGTTGTTCGACTTGCAAATATAATTAATAAGTTCAAACGAAACTTCTTTTTATAGAAAATTCGCACACCTCCACTTTGTATAGAATCTGTATGGAAATTCTTCTTTCCCGCAATTTTTAGTTCTTCTTTTATTTGATTAGCTCCAATGTTATGACTAATTTTGCACCCGTTTTTAGAAAAGACATTATAAAAACTACTAAATTATGGATTGGTTACAAAGTTTATTGTGGGACCCCAGTTCCGTGGCACACATCGTGTTCCTCTACGCATTCGTAGTGGCAGCCGGCGTGTATCTCGGTAAGATAAAGATATTCGGTGTATCTTTGGGCGTCACATTTGTTTTGTTTGCCGGCATCCTAATGGGACATTTCGGCTTCACGGCCGATACACACATCCTACATTTCATCCGTGAGTTCGGATTGATTTTGTTCGTATTCTGTATCGGTCTTCAGGTGGGGCCGTCTTTCTTCTCTTCTTTCAAAAAGGGGGGAATGACATTGAACCTGTTGGCTGTAGGCATCGTAGTGTTAAATATTGCTGTTGCATTGGGGCTCTATTACCTTTGGAACGGTCGTGTTGAATTGCCGATGATGGTAGGTATTCTCTACGGAGCTGTGACGAACACTCCGGGACTTGGTGCTGCCAACGAAGCACTGAACCAGTTGAGCTACAACGGCCCGCAGATCGCATTGGGTTATGCCTGTGCTTATCCGCTCGGCGTAGTAGGTATTATCGGTTCTATCATCGCTATCCGCTACATCTTCCGTGTCAATATGGCAAAAGAAGAAGAAAGCCTGAAAATGCAGAGCGGAGATGCACACCATAAGCCGCATATGTTGAGCCTTGAGGTACGCAACGAGTCTATCAGTGGAAAGACACTGATTGAGATTAAAGAATTTCTAGGACGTCAGTTCGTTTGCTCCCGCATTCGTCACGAAGGACACGTAAGCATTCCGAACCATGAGACTATTTTCAATGTAGGCGACCAGCTATTTATCGTCTGCTCTGAAGAAGATGCACCCGCCATTACCGTATTCATCGGTAAGGAAGTAGATATAGACTGGGAGAAACAAGATCTCCCAATGGTATCCCGCCGTATCCTGGTCACCAAACCGGAAATCAACGGAAAGACGCTGGGTTCTATGCACTTCCGTAGTATGTACGATGTTAATGTAACCCGTGTCAATCGTTCCGGTATGGACTTGTTTGCTGATCCCAACCTGATACTGCAAGTAGGCGACCGTGTTATGGTAGTAGGCCAGCAGGATGCAGTAGAGCGTGTAGCAGGTGTCTTAGGTAATCAATTGAAGCGCTTGGATACTCCGAATATCGTAACTATTTTCGTAGGTATTTTCCTGGGTATCCTTTTGGGTAGTCTTCCTATCGCATTCCCCGGTATGCCGACACCATTGAAACTTGGTCTGGCAGGTGGTCCGCTGGTAGTTGCAATCCTTATCGGACGCTTCGGTCATAAACTCCACCTGGTGACTTATACCACCATGAGCGCCAACCTGATGCTTCGTGAAATCGGTATTGTGCTGTTCCTTGCCAGTGTGGGTATAGATGCCGGCGCCAACTTCGTACAAACGGTTGTCGAGGGTGATGGATTACTTTATGTAGGTTGTGGTTTCTTAATTACCGTCATTCCGTTACTCATTATCGGTGCTATCGCCAGACTATATTATAAAGTAAACTACTTTACCCTCATGGGATTGATTGCCGGTAGTAATACCGACCCTCCCGCATTGGCGTACGCCAATCAGACAACATCCGGAGATGCTCCGGCAGTAGGTTACTCTACTGTTTATCCATTATCTATGTTCCTCCGCATTCTGACGGGACAAATGATATTACTGGCAATGATGTAAATCAAGCTTAGCTTATATAAATGATAAAGCCGGCCAACTCCATAAGAGGAATAGCCGGCTTTATTTTATTTACTACCCAGTCAGTTTCTCCGAATCAAAACCTTAATTGTAACTTCTTAGCCACAAATTCTTCTACAAACCGTACCGTTTCTTCAATCCCTAAAGAAGACGAATCAATACACAGATGATAAGTAGCTGCCGCTCCCCATGTCTTATAACTATAATAATTATAATATTCCGAACGTCTTTTATCGGCTTTCTCTATCATCTCTTCTGCCACTTCTTCATTCACATTATGAATCCGGCAAAGACGTATGATACGGTCTTCTTTGGAAGCCGAGATAAAAACATTGGCACAACGGGGATGTTCCCTTAAAATATAGTCAGCACAGCGCCCTACAAACACACAGGATTTTTCTGCCGCCAAACGACGGATAACGTCACTCTGTACCTTGAACAGTGCATCATTACTCAAACAATTGTTACAAGGCATGGCTCCCTCACTGATAAAGGGGAAACGCATACCAAATAATCCGCCGATAATTCCCTGCGAAGCTTTCTCGTCCGCCTTCTCAAAAAACTCTTTGCATAATCCGCTCTCCTCAGATGCCAGATTAATCAGTTCTTTATCGTAAAAGTCAATGCCCAGACGAGCAGCCAGTTTCTCTCCTATTTCTTTTCCGCCGCTACCTAGTTGGCGACCGATATTAATGACATAATTACCGTTCATAGTAAACTTAATTTTATGGTTGTGTAGCAAACATACGACTTTTTTCTAAAACTCACATCATCAAACGAAAGTTATATTTAAAAGTGACGATGAAATATCCCTTTATTTCCTGCGTACGATACTCATAAAAGCCATCAGAAGTAGCCATACGCCCATAACTTTTTTTCTTTCCCAGAATATCCGCCCAATAAGCCGACAATTCCGCTTCCTTCTTCTTCAGGAAACGCCATGTAGCACCGGCATTCCACAATATTTCATCATCTTCCCCTTTCTGAATATTCGTTCCGCTACGAAGATTATACGTAGCATCTGTGCGCAACTGCAACCCGAAAGGAAAATCAACATAACCATTCAGACCGAAATTATAATAACGCGTATAGGTATCATTATCGTTCAAAGAATTAAGCGAGTATTGGTAATTCCAGGAAGTAGATAAGTCAATGCCTCCCCAAGAAGGTTGATAAGACGCCTGTGCCTCACAATTCAATCCGGTATCACGGGTTGTACTCTTTTCCGGCTGTAAGCTTTTATCTTCATTAATCATACCTACACGGTTACTATGATTACCGGACATATCCAATCTTAAAGAGAAATGTCCAAAACGTTTCCACCAGCTAGCCCCTGCGGACAAATTCCAATTACCGTTTATATTGACCGGATACGTTTCGCGTCCACCGGTCTGCACGTCATATATCATGACTTGTGTAACACTGTTTTGCTCCACCTGTCCGCCTAGGTTTGCAGATATACCTTTAGGTGAGTTCTGAAAATTCAGACGTATATTATGACTAAACATCTGCTTCAAGTCAGGATTTCCACGGGTGATATACAGCGGATTGCTATTATCCGTCAACGGCATCAAATCCGACAAAGAAGGCTGCCGGGTATTACCGTTATAATTCAGGCTGACACGCATCTCTTTCTTCCGCCAACTCATCCATATCATAGGTTGGAAATCAATCATATTCATGGCAGTATCCGCATAAAGTTTCCCTACTTTCCGGTCAATGGTACGCCTTTGCGGCGTAACCCCCAGTGATGCGTTAAACATCCATGTGTCATCCGAATAGTTGACTCCTACATTCAGGTCGTGCCCATTACTGCGGCTGTGGCTACGGTTGCTCAAACTATCTACATACCCCGCCTCGTAACCGGAAGGTAACTCACCGTAAATATCCGAACTCGCCAGGGAAGACAATTCATAAGTATCGCGGTTACTCCGTTCATACCGGGTACTCCAGTTATATGCCACCCGCAGACGTACCTTCTTTCCGACAGGTTGAGTAAACGAAAGTCCCACCCGCCAGGAATTATTGCGCTGGGGTGACTTCAAATACTGGTTACGATAAAGTACCGAGTCATTCCCATTCTTATCCTTCAAGCGAAAATAGGTAGTCTCGGAAAGAGAGAAACTTTCATTATTTCCCCACGAATCGGAATTCTGAATATTCAGTCCCAGAGTTGTTCCTTTTTCGTTCAGGCGTCTCATCACTCCCATTGCCCAATGGTAGCGGTGGGATTCATTTTCCGACCGTGACCGATTCTCACTACGGTTCACCTTTATATCCCGGGGAACAGACTCAAAATCACTGAACAAGTTCTCATGGTTTACGCCGGGAGGAGCGTCAAAAGAAGCACTCTGACTGTTACTTTCATTTTGATTAGGAGTATACCCGAAATTTCCACTGAAGTTGACACGCGTGCTTTTATCTACTTTCCACTCTCCCAACAAGCTGGAATTGACCGACCGCCCTTTAGAGTTTCCTTCGTTGGCAGAGGCCGAATATTGGTTGCCACCAGTCAAATACTGCTCCTGATACATAGAAGATATATTCCCGTTCCTGTTAAGATTATAATTCACATGGCCATTCAAAGAAAACTTTCCACCAAATTTATGTGCCATATTCAATCCCAGCGAATTATTGATATTATCTTTGTATGTACTGTTCTGATATCTATTAGTAGAACGGGCTATAAAAGACAGGTTTTCCCCATTCTTACGGAAATAATTCACTTGTGCCTCCAGATCCTTCTTCTTATTATTGCCATACCCTACCGTCGCATTTGTCAGCCAAGTCTTATTCAGTTCATCCTTGGTTTGCAAGTCAAGCACATATTTCTTTTCTCCCGAACTGATTCCCGTAAATTCTTCCTCTTTTGATTTCTTGTCGTACACCTTTAACTTGCTAATCAAGTTTGCCGGCAGATTCTCAAGCGCGGTCTTTTTATCTCCTGAAAAGAAAGACTCCCCATTTACATTAATTTCGCTGATAGGCTGACCGTTGTAAGTCAATGAATGGTCTTTTTTGTTATACACCAGTCCGGGAATACGTTTCACCAAGTCTTCCAGATAAGCTCCTTCGGGAGTTTTGTAGGCAGAAGCATTGATAACAGTCGTATCTCCTTCCATAACCACTTCCCTCAATTTTCCGGTCACTACCACCTCATCAATCTGAAGGTCATCATCCTTCAGTACGATAGTGCCCGCATTTATAGATACGGAATCTCCCAATGCACGGTAGAAAGACTGCATTCCCATAAATGAAACCTTCAACAGATATTCTTTCTTTTTCTGTGGCTGATAAGTTAGAGTAAATCGACCGTTTTTGTCACTTGCCGTACCTTTTACAAAAGCAGAGTCCATCTTTTCCAAGACGACAATACTGGCAGAAGGCAAAGATTGTTTCCTTTCACTTCCGGTTTCCAGCATTTGTACCCTTCCCCTGACAGTCCTCACCTGTTGCGCATACACTGTTGTATGCATACAAAATAACAGTAAAAGTAATCCGCCCAGTCTGCAAATTTTCATGTCAATAGCAGTATAAGTCTATATTTTAGTTTGAGTCTTAGTAAACAATGTAAAATTAAGGAGTTTCTTTAGAAAGCTTACTATTTTATTCATTTTATTAAAACAAATTACATTCCAATCACACAAGGTCACAATATAAACTAACAAAAAGACTTCCTCCACATATAAAAATATACTCTTTGAGAAGAATATCCTTTTTATAGAGGAAGAAGTCTCCCTATCAACAAAAACTATCAATTAGAAACTCATGATCACTTAAAATTCTCCGTAAAGAAAACTCCTGCCGGAAAACTATTCTTATTTTTTATATCAAACTGTAAAGCCGGTGTTTTATTGAAATCAAAAATAGCAATATCATTGGTTTTATAATCTGCATATCCTTTCAGAGTGGCAAAATAAACTTCCCCACTCACCGGATCAACTCCCAAACTGTTATAATAAATCCCTGCATCCTCCACATACTCTTTTATATCAGCAACTTCTTCCGTCTCATTCTGAGAAAAAACATGTCGGTATAGCTTAAAGCCGGCATTACTGAAATAGATAATATCATCTTTAGCAGAAAAAGCAGGGGCAACTCCCCACCCGGCACCAATACTGACATTCAAAGTATGAGAATCAATAGTCTTATAATCAACCGGACTGACTTTTATAATACTCGCAGGCTTTGTACATGAAACCCACAAATTTCCATCATATGTTTTAGCAACACCGGATAAAGCGCTTTCAAAAGAAATAATATGTATAACAGTCCCGTTTTGAATAACAAAAAGTTGCTTATTGCCCATCACAAAAGCTTTGTCTCCAACCACAGCCATACGATTTTTCAAAGCGCCTTTCGTCCCCTCAACAAAAGTCAGAACTTCGGTGGAAGTATCCAGCATATAAACTCCATTATTATCACGAATATAAAGATTCTCTCCGACTACAGCCAAATTGGACGGCCAGGACAAAGTAGTATTATCATAAACCTTTTCTTTCTCCAAACTAGTAGCATTCGCAATAGTCAGCAGCCCTTCACCACCATTTTTGGCTCCATTTTGAGAAAGTATATACATCTTATTATCACTGATAAACAGGTCTTGACAGACATTACCAAGCAAAGTTTGATTTACCCGATAATATGCACTATCTACCGCTATGCCTTTTGAATCCACAAAAGTCAAAGTTCCGGTTTCATTCCCCATATTTCCTTCATTCAAAATAAAGGCACCTTTGCCAAACCGCCCTTCCACCTTGGCTGTCATAGTCGTTTGAAGGTTTTCTCCCTTATCATCCGATACCGCCAGTCCTATAACATACTCTCCAGTCTTAGGCTGTGAAAACTTATATGTTGAAGCGGTTGAAACTTCCTTTCCGTCTACTGTCCACAAATATCTCATCGCCCCAGACAGATTTTCAATCCGGGCATCCAGATACAATGTATCTAACTGCGCAATCACATTACTTTCCGATTCACTCCCGATCCATACAGATGAGTTCAAATTTTCCTCCTCATCACATGCTGTAAAAACCAGCCCCAAGGCAACAACTGCCAATACAAAATACCTTTTCATTTCAAATTCTTATTATCAATTATTTCTTAACTTATTTGCGGGTATCGATATCAACTCCTAAAACATGCAAATCCTCAACCCCTGATATCTCAGTGGAACATTCACCTAACCAACCATTTTCCTGATTGACACCGGTATATATCTTTATGAAATCAATTCCCGGCAAATGTACCTTCTGACCTTTTGAATTTACTGCCCAATCTATATCAATAGCAGACTCATCTTTAGTGTTCACCTCATTATCAGCATAACCATAACGGAATTTATACAAAACAAAATAATTACCTTGTCCACTTTCATCAACAGCATTTTGAGGTAAACAAGTCCCTTTAAATGTTATCTTATCTTCTTTTATCCATTCCGGAAAATAACACTGATTATGAAATGTATTTTTCACTTTATATCCCGAATTTCCCCGGTTATCTTCCCACCGGATATATTTCTCTCTTTCTTCCGAAGTTTCCGGTTCTTTTTCCGGACGATAATAAGTGATTTCATAGTTTCGATAAGTCTCCACATCATTTCCCGCAGCTACAGCCTTGTCATACCATAATTCCAGTGCAGCGTCTTCATGAGCACTACCGGCAATCTCATACCATTCGTCCTCATCCGGCATACCATTCTGATTTTTATCATAAGCTACCATGATCACTCCCGGCTCACAACTTCCTCCCTCCGGTGCATCAGAGTCCGGATTGGCCGCAGAATAAAAAGCATTGCCAAGTACCCGGAAATCGCGTTTTCCGGTAACATTAGTTATTGTATGGTCAAAACCTACTACGACATATCCTCCGAACCCTCCTAAAGAAATCATCCCCTTTTTATTGTTACCGATAGCTGCCAATACTTTTTCGTTCATAACCTCTTGTGTGTCTCCTTCGTCATATGCCGGCAACGCATTAGTAAATTGTCCCACGGCCGGAACAAAATCAAGAACTTTAGTGATATAAGCCGTTGCTCCTTCAGGAGCCGGTTCGATATTATCAAAAGTTACTGTGACCGTAAAAAGATAATCATAATGATTCTCACCTTGTGACGCACGTAAAATCAGTTCGTATTCTCCTACCTCCTCAAACATATACTCCAAATCTTTTGTCCGGGCAATTTCACTGCCGTCCAGCAACCATAAATAAGAGATCCCTTCATCCGACTCACTTTCAACCCGTACCTTCAACAGTTGATCAACAACAACCGCAAAGCCACCCTCCGGTTGCGACACACGGATGTCTTCCTTTTTCAGTAGGTAAGGCTCCGAAGCATCTTCTCCATCATTACATCCTGTGAATACAGTTCCTACAAACAAAGAAACTGCAATGACTAATGCTAGTCTTAAAATTTTCCTGTCCATTTTTATTCATTATTAGTTATTGAAATGTTTTCGTTGTAAAAGCAAAATGAGCCGGTATATCCCCCGCCCTGACTTTCCATCTTTTCTTTCCTTCAGGACTGAAACAGTAGAGATAACCGGGTACAACATAACTTTTTGCATCCGTTACAAATATTTCTTTGGTCTCGGGATTTACAGCTATCCCATACGGAATTGTTATTTCTGTTTCAGTTCCATCAGTAATAAAATTGCGGGATACTATTTTATTTTGTTTCACGTCATAGAGGGCGTAAGTAATAGTATTACTTTCCGTCACATAACTCCATTCTACACTTGTCATGTAAATCGAATCTCCACTCAAACACATTTCACTGGCAGCAATTCCCAAATTTCCTGTCACACGATCTGTCTGAGTATCTATAATAAAAACATCCGATCCCGTTCCATAATAATCTCCTCTCGAACTCACATATATACGGCCGTATCTATCCAGTTTCATACGGTGAAGATTTATAGCTACATCAATTGTTTTAATAACTTGAAAAGTCTTCAAGTCAATCACCGATACCGTCCGGTCATAGTCCGGAAAACGATAACCGCCGGAATTGGCAACATAAAGTTTTCCATCTTTTATTACCATTTCTTCCGGTTGATAGCCGACTACCACTTCACGGGTTACAGCCAAACTTGTCGTATCCACTTCAACCACTTTTCCCGGACGCGCATTGGGATCTATTCCGACAGGGCCTGCATAAGAACTTACATAAGCCTTTCCATCATTAAAAGTGATATACCGGCAATTTGTCACATTTATTTGCCCCAGATGTTGTGCCGTTTCCACATCCATCACCTCTATAAAATTCGAGCAATTGATTACGGCATACAGCTTATCTCCATAAATCTGCAAATCATTTCCAACATCCCCCAGTTCTTTCACTACGGACGGATTCCGCTCGGCATAAATATTACGATGATACTTACCGGTAGTGCTGTCATAAAAATCAAGCGTACACTTATTACTTCCCATATTTCCTTCATTGAGAAGATACATTCCTTTAATACTGACGCCCCCTAAAGGATCCTTGCCAACATCTATCTCGTCAGAAGGTAGAACCGGAAGCTCGCCCCGACAAGCCAGCAAACAACAGCCTGTTAATATACCAAGCAAGACACGCGAAAGAATATTATTCACAATCATATCGTTAAGTTTAAAATGAATTTAAAGTTAGTTCCGGGCATCGGATAAGACCTCACCACCTCATATTGTTGATTAAAAATATTGTTTACTTCCAAGGTCAACTTGAAATCATACTTTCTCCAACTGAATTTCTTTGCCAAAGAAAAATCACTTGTATACCAAGGAAGACGATAATTCTCCGGAGTATTGGCCGAAACGTCATAGCGCTCTCCCGTATATATAAAGCTATAATTCAATTCCCATGATTTATATCCGGCATTTAATATAGCCGAGCCACTATGCCAGGGAATATACGATATTTGTCCCCCATACGTATCTTTATCCGACTTATCAGTAAAATCCTGTGCTTTCTGATACGTATATGATAACCGGCTGTCAAATACCCAATCGTTACCAAACTTCCAAAGTCCTTGCAAAACGACATCCACTCCTTTTATTTTAACAAGTCCCATATTAATCATTGTCCAACGAAAGAAATTATTGGTAGGAGTAGCTATTATTTTATTTTCCACCTCATTATAATACGCATCCAATTGCACATTCAGTGCTTGCAGCCAGGTTCCGGAAGATAATTTCTGATAAGTGAATCCTACGTTATACTGATTAGTATACTCAGGTTTCAGCTTTATATTCCCTATAAATGTATAATACAAATCGTTCAAAGTCGGCATACGAAATATCCGTTTGTAAAAAGCACGCAGACTTAAATCAATATTCTTGAAAGGTTTATAGGAAGTGATAACGGTAGGAGTAAATTCCATTTTATTCCCGGCCGAAGTAGTATCTGAAGCAACGTTCTCATTTACAAAAGTTCCCAAGACACTGGCCTGCAACTTAAAACGCTCAAAATGTAAAGAGGTAGCTGCCGCTACCAGCGCCGTATTTCTCCGGGGATAAGGAAAATCTGTCAAATTAGCGTTCAGCTTATTCCATTGGTAGTCCGCTGAAATATTTATATCCCAAAAAGGAAAAAGAGTAACCCTGTTAGCCATTGACAAGTAAACTTCCTGTTGGCGATATGTATTATTTACATACATGGTAGCCTCCTCCTTTTGGGGATCTGCCAGATAATGCAGATAATCATACGCGTATTTGGCATTCAACAACAGACTGTACACATCACCGAAATCTTTTTTGAAAGAAGATTGGAAAAAGAAATTTGTATCCCATTGGCGATCCTCATGTGAGAAACGATTCCGCACAACAGCACCGGGATATCCACGTTCTGAATTATAAAAATAAGCTTTCGTACGCCAGTAACCACTTTTGATCTTGCCATATAAGCCGCCCTCAGCACGCAATGCATTGACATCCCCATTACGGCGTACTGCCGTAGTATCATATCCTCCATCCACCGCATAAGTAAATTTATACTTTCCGGTTGTATACATATATTCAGTACTAAGTGACGCACTCACATTCTCACTCAGTTTCTGTTCCCAAAGCAAAGAAGGATTGACAACTCCGAAAGAGCCCGTCTTAAAAGTCGCTTTCACATGATAAGCCCTATCCTCCCGAAAAACGGGTGTTCTCGACTGGAGATAAATAGAACCTGCAGAACCAAAATCTTTCGCCGGTTGGAAAATGGCACTTTTCTGACCATTATATAAAGTGACAGCTTCCATATTATCCAAAGAGAAACGTCCCAAATCAATCACTCCATTCTGCGCATTACCCAGTTCAATACCGTCATAAAACACTCCCACATGATTCGTTCCCATACTTCGGATATTAACGGTCTTCAACCCGCCTATTCCACCATAATCTTTTATTTGTACTCCGGAAAAATAACGTATAGCGTCCGCTACCGAATGTGCAGCCAGTTTCTCCAACTTATCCCCTGATAAAGATTGCACCGGAATTACCTCCTTATTAATTCTGGCAGTAACCACTACTTCATTAAGATGATGCAAACTGTCCAGTTTGCTTTGTGCTGACGACAATAAAGCCATACTCAAAAAGCATCCTATCCCCAATACCCTAAAATAAATCTGCCCGAACATAATCCTCCTGTTTATTAATTAAAATAATAAACTTTCATAGGGTTACAGTGAGGATGCAATTTTCCATACACTCAAACATATACACGTGCTTCTCCCCGCATAATGGAACACTCAAAAAGGCATATTCCTCCTTCCTGAAACTTCACATCACCAATCAAAGATGTATTTTGAATAAAAAACTGCACTCTTCAAACTCTAATCCCGGAAAGTTTCAAGAATTCAATTTTGGCAGGTCTTCTGACTTACTCCATTTTCCTAACGCCCTTCCCATTCCTCCAAAGCGGAACAGTGGATTTGAGTATTGTAGGAAAACTTTTGGCGGAGCTTACAGCAGCGGGTCTGTTCAGGATTTACACCTGATTCCCTTTTCACCACTCTTTCCGTAGAATCGGAAAAGTGACACCAAAATTTCTGGGGACAAAGATACACAAATAGGAACAAATCGAAAGAAAAATCCAACTAAAATAAAAACAAACTAATAATTAAGTCCTATCTTTGCCGTTCAAAAGGACCCACTATTATTTTTTTCTAATTAAACATCTTATAAAAGTGAAATCTCCTGCTCCGACTATCACGTTACTTTGCCTGCTCTTTTTGGCAAGCTGTATCACCCGTAATAAGACATCTCTGGAAGCATTCAACCAAGATGTATATACCCCTGAATACGCTTCGGGATTTAAAATCCTGGGTGCTGAGAACGCTGCCAGTACGCTTATACAGATTACCAACCCGTGGCAAGGCGCCAACGACGTAACAATGTCTTATTTTGTTACACGCAACGGCGAGCAAGCGCCTGCCGGATTCAACGGTCCCGTCATCCCTGCCGGAGCCAAACAGATTGTATGCATGTCTTCTTCCTATGTTGCCATGCTCGATGAACTGGGAGAAGTCAACCGGATTGTCGGAGTTTCGGGCATTGATTATATCGCCAATCCCTACATCCTTGCCCACAAAGATTCAATCAAGGATATGGGTCCTGAAATGAACTACGAACTGCTGATTGGATTAAAGCCCGACGTAGTCTTGCTCTATGGCATAGGTGACGCCCAAACCGCTGTAACGGACAAACTGAAAGAACTTTCCATACCTTATCTATATATGGGGGAATATCTGGAAGAATCACCGCTCGGCAAAGCCGAATGGATGATTGTCCTTTCCGAACTGACAGACAAACGGGAAAAGGGAATAGAAATATTCCGGGAAATTCCCCAACGTTATTACGCACTGAAAGCCCTCACGGATTCCGTCAGCCAGCGTCCTACCGTTATGTTCAACACTCCATGGAACGACAGTTGGGTAATGCCTTCCACCCAAAGTTATATGGCACGACTGATTGCCGATGCAGGCGCAGAGTACATTTATAAAGAAAACAGTTCCAACAGTTCAACCCCAATCGGACTGGAAACAGCCTATGGCCTGATACAAAAAGCCGATTACTGGATTAATGTCGGTTCGGCAACTACACTTGAGGAGCTGAAAGCTGTCAACCCTAAATTCGCAGACGCAAAAGCCGTGAACGAAAAGACTGTTTATAACAACAACTTACGGTTGACGCCGACAGGCGGAAACGATTATTGGGAATCGGCAGTTGTCCGTCCCGATGTTGTGTTACGCGACTTGATTCATATTTTTCATCCGGAGCTTGTATCCGATTCACTTTATTATTACAGGCGTCTGGAATGAAACAACCCCGCAAACATACTGCACTTTTATTTATCGCGCTAGGCATAATCGCCCTGCTATTGCTAGTCATAGATATGGCAACCGGAGACACGTATATCCCTGTCTCCAAGGTATGGGCTGTGCTCACCGGAGGCGAATGTGATGAAATGACACGTAACATTCTTCTTTCTATCCGGTTCATACGGGTAATAGTGGCGGCACTGATAGGCGTGGCACTCTCCGTAAGCGGTTTGCAGATGCAGACAGTTTTCCAAAACCCATTGGCGGATCCCTATTTGCTGGGAGTAAGTTCCGGTGCAGGATTAGGGGTTGCCTTGTTTATACTGGGAGCTCCACTGCTCGGCTGGTCTGAATTTCCACTGCTCCAGTCATTGGGCATCGTCGGTTCCGGTTGGATAGGAACGGCTGTCATTTTACTGGGAGTAGCTGTCATCAGCCGGAAAGTAAAAAATATCCTCGGTGTATTGATTATGGGAGTCATGATAGGTTATGTGGCAGGCGCCATTATCCAGATACTGCAATATCTGAGTTCTGCCGAACAATTAAAAATGTTCACGCTCTGGTCAATGGGTTCTCTCGGGCACATCACCACCACCCAACTGGGAATCATGACACCTATGTTATGCCTGGGACTGCTCATTTCCATAGTCTGCATCAAACCTTTGAACCTGTTGCTTCTTGGAGAAAACTATGCACGGACAATGGGAATGAATATCAAGCGTTCACGTACACTCATCTTCATCTCCACCGCGCTGCTGACAGGAACGGTGACCGCATTCTGCGGCCCGGTAGGTTTTATCGGGCTGGCAGTACCGCACGTCACACGGTTGCTGTTCAACAACGCCGACCACCGGATACTTGTCCCCGCCACTATGCTGACGGGACTTATCAGCATGCTTCTTTGCGACATCATCGCCAAGAAATTCCTGCTTCCGGTGAACTGTATCACCGCCTTGCTCGGTGTTCCGGTCATTTTATGGGTAATAGCTAAAAACTTGCATGGATTCAAATGATTGAACTTAAGGAACTGACATTAGGATACGGACAGCGCACGCTGTTGAAAACGGTAAACGCCCGAATCACAGGCGGACAACTCGTTGCACTGCTAGGACGCAACGGAACAGGAAAAAGTACTCTCCTGCGTGCCATAATGGGACTGGAAAGTCCTCAATCGGGAGAAATCAATCTGCAAGGAAAAGACATTGCTTCACTGAAACCGGAAAAATTAGCTCTGAGCATTAGTTTCGTAACCACCGACAAAGTACGCATTGCCAATCTTCGCTGCAAAGATGTGGTAGCGTTGGGGCGCGCTCCCTACACAAACTGGCTCGGTCAGCTTCAACCGGAAGACCGGAAAATAGTAGATAATGCCATTCAGTTGGTCGGCATGTCCGGTTATGCAGAAAAGACAATGGATAAGATGTCCGACGGCGAATGCCAGCGAATTATGATTGCCCGTGCGCTTGCGCAGGACACCCCGGTTATCCTGCTCGACGAGCCGACTGCCTTTCTTGACTTGCCCAATCGTTATGAACTCTGCCTGCTACTGAAAAAGCTGGCACAAGAAGAAGGCAAATGTATCTTATTCTCCACACATGACCTTGACATCGCATTGTCGCTTTGTGACTCTATCATGCTGATAGATAACCCATATATGTACACTTTGCCCACTTCGGAAATGATAACCAGCGGACATATAGAAAGACTTTTCCGTAATGAATCAGTGACATTCGACGCTCAGGAGATGAGGGTGCGCATCAAATCAGTATAGTCTCAAACTTTTCTTTATATCAAAATAATTGCTACCTTTGTTCCTATAAACAGAACATAAATAGAAAATGGTTACAAGAGCCTAACTGTTTTACAATACAGGATATAAAAATAGGCACTTTTGTTTTGTATACAAAACAAAATAACAGAAAGAAACAACAACTCATATACAAACGATTAAAGCCATGAATGAAAAAATCAATTACAAGGATGTGCCCAAAACTTTTCTATACTGCAACAACAAACAATGTCCGCGTCGTAACAAATGTCTCCGTTATCAAGCTACATTATCTATTCCGCAAGAAATCCCTTATTACACGGCAGTCAATCCACTTCACATAGCAGGAAACGAAAACAAATGTGATTATTTCAAGCCATTCTGCACTTCACACTTTGCTTCCGGTATAGATCATTTGCTAGACAATATATCATATTCTATTGCTGTTGCCATACGTAGAGAACTGTATACGTTAATGGGGCGTAATATGTATTACCGTATCCGCAACAAAGAACGCTTGCTGCATCCTTGCGAGCAAGAACAGATTGCGGCTATCTTTTTGAAACATGGTATTAAGACTAAACCCGAATTTGACCAGTATATTGATAAATACGACTGGTAAATCGCTGTTCCGGAATGTTCTGACAAAGGGTTATTCTCACCATAGTGAGAATAAATACTCATTACTATGAGAAAAAGTTCTCACCGTGATGAGAAAAATTTCTCATCACGGTGAGAATACTTTGAGAAAAACACTATCGTTTTTTGAAGGAAGCAATTAGTCGGTCGGATGCAGTTGCCCCGCCGCTTTCAGATAAGCAATATAATTCACATACAGTTGGAAATGAGCGTCTACACGTGTCTGGTAAGCCTGTTGCCAGAGCATTTGCGCTTCCAAATAATCCGAGAGAGTTTCCAGTCCGACCTCATACTGTTTGCCGCTGACTTTCATATTTTCTTCCGCCTGTTCCAGTGAACGATCGGAAAGTTCCGTTTCAAGACGCGCCTCATCCAAGTTATTGGCTGCCTGTATTAATTCCAGCAACATCTTTTCACTGGCATTTTCTTGTTCAAGACGGGTTTGTTCGAGTTTCGCTTTGGCGGATTTTACCTTATTGGTACGTTCACCAAAATGAAACAGGGGGACGGAGACATTCAAAAAAACGGAGAAAGCTCCTTTTTTCATAAATGTTTCGTCGTTGATTTCCAGCCCGTGAAGATAGTCGTAGCTGCCTCTGACGCCGATACGAGGGAGCAATTCACTACGGTTCAGCTTCACTTCCTGCTCAGCGATAGCAACTTGTTTGTTCAGTATTCCATATTCCGGACGGGCGGTAATATCGGAAACCTGGATTTTCCACTCCTGTTCCACTTCGGGGAAGTCATCGGAAATATCAATTTGCGTTGTCAAGGGACGTCCGATGTAATGGCAAAGATTCATGGAAGCAAGGCGAAGGGCATTGTCTGCCTTACGCAAAGAAAGTTCGCTGTCGTTGAGCTTCACTTGCACTTTCAATACGTCATTCTGAGGTTTCATGCCATGTTGGTGGGCACTTTTCACGTTCCGGGACAGTTCCGTCAATAAAGCGTGATATTTCTCGGCCACTTTCTTCATTTCTTTGGCTTTCACTAGTTGGACGTAAGCTTTGTCCGTATTCAGAAGAACTTCCGAGGTAGTCAGCGCTTCGTTCAGGTGAGCCATCTCTTTACCCAGCAAAGACATTTTATAGGCCGCACGAATTTTGCCGCCCATATAGAGAGGCTGCTCCATTTGTATGCCGCCGGAATAAACGGTTCCTACTTTATAATCCAGGTTCAACCCGGGGAAATAGGCGAAACCGCTGGATACCAGTTCTCCCGTAGTGGGGTTGGGCATGAAAACAGGGAGATTACCGCCCGGAATGCCGAGACTTCCATCGGCAGTGCTGTAAATCCCTGTTCCGTTGGCGGTAAAGTTCGGGAAAAAATTGGCTTTATAGCTGAGGGACATCAACCGCGCTGCTTCTGTCTGCCGGTCGGCAGCAGCCATTTCCTTATTGTATTTCAACGCCATTTCGCGGCATTGTTTCAGGCTTAGTTTCTCTTGTGCGGAAAGAGAAAGCGTTGTGCCGAACAATATGCCCGCTATTATTCCAATGGCTGAAAGAATCTCTTTTTTCATTTGTCTGTCTTTTTTATATGAAAGAATAGTGCATACAAAATAGGAATAAACAATAAAGTAATCAGCGTACCGAACAACAGTCCGCCCATAATGGAAGCCGCCAATGAGCCGAACATGGCATCCGGCAACAATGGAATCATTCCCAGAATGGTAGTGAGCGATGCCATCATCACAGGACGGAGACGGCTCTGCGAACTATCTATCAGTGCCGTTACCGGTTCCACTCCCTGACTGATTTGCAGGGTAATTTCATCCATCAGCACAATACCGTTTTTGATAATCATACCGATAAGTCCCAGTGTACCGACGATAGCAACAAAGTTGAACGTCTTTCCGGTCAGCAGCATTACAGCTACCACACCGACAAATACCAAAGGAATCGTGCAGAAGATGATAACCGGCTTCCGATAATCCTTGAACAGCATAATCAAGATAGAAATCATCAGGATGATAGCAAACGGGAAGTTCTTGAACAAATACTGCATGGATTTCGTGCTGGCATTTCTTTCGCCTTGCCATTGCAGCTTGTAGCCGTC
The DNA here is from genome assembly GCF_002222615.2 of Bacteroides caccae. Lineage (NCBI taxonomy): Bacteria > Pseudomonadati > Bacteroidota > Bacteroidia > Bacteroidales > Bacteroidaceae > Bacteroides > Bacteroides caccae. Next base: position 4,500,208 of record NZ_CP022412.2, read on the forward strand.
GGGAAGCGGAATCCGTTCAATCTGCCCGGCAATAGACTGCCGGGCTTTCTCCGTTTCCACGCCCGGAACAGGGGAACATTGCACGCGCTGGCTACGTTGCCCGTTATAGCGGGGGACAACCGGGTCTTCCCATTTCACGTCTATCCGCTTGCTGATTTGTTTCAGCGGAGTAGTTCCCATTAAAGTTTCCACAAGTTCCTCTTTAGAGAGTGTTCCCGCTTTCAGCTTCATCATCATCTCCTGTGTCAACAAGCCGTTGAGGGAAGGAAGGGAAGAAAATATCTGCGTGTTATCCAGATTCTCAATAGGTTTTCCATGTTCGTCGAGACAGCGCAAGTAGATGTTATCCTTATGAATTCCTTCGTAGAAAGAACCAATCGGGATACCACTCGTAGCCGTGAGCAGGGAAAGACTCACGTCATTCCGGCTCAGTCCGATAGCACGTGCCGTAGGCTGATCGTATTCAATCGTCAGGACGGGAACCTGCGGTTCCCAGTCGGTGGTAATCAGACAGACGTCCGGGCAATTTTCCATGATTTTCCGGGCACTGTCTGCCAATTGATGCAGCACGGCAGGGTCGGGCCCGGTAAATTGCGCTTCGATAGGATATTTCTTGAACATCAGGTTATAGCGGTTCAGCTTCACATAGGCGTCCGGATAATGGGAAGAAAGATACTGTTGAATCTCTGCCATGTTGTCGACCAGTGCATCGGGCGAAGTAAAGTCGATTATCAGTTCACCGTAAGATAAAGAAGGGTTGGCTATATTACGTACCAAGTTGTAACGGGCAGGCGTCCCGCCGATAGAAGTGGTGACGTGCGTGATTTCAGGACGTTTCTTCAAGTAAGCCTCTATCTCTTCCAAGTCGCGTGCCACCCGTGTGGAATTAATGCCTTCGGGAAGTTTATATTCCATGTATAGCTGGTCGTAGACCATATCCGGGAAAAAACCCTGCTTCATAAACCGGTAACTAAACCCCGAAAGTACCACCAAGGCAATCATGGCAAAGACAAAGCTCCAGCGATGTGCCAGGCTGAATCTCAATAATGAACGCAGCACTGCATATATTTTTCCTTCGTACACCCGCTTTCCGGTAGTGGCAGTAGCTGCGGATACGTCCGGATGCAGAATCCGGTTCGCCATTAACGGGACGTGCACCAAGGCGAGTACCCAACTAAGCAGCAGGGAGACCGCCAACACAATAAACAAGTCGCGCGTGTAGACTCCTGCCGTATCGGGAGACATGAATATAGGAAGGAAAGCGATAATAGCAATCAGGGTAGCGCCGAGCAGAGGCATTGCCGTCTGCCGCCCAATAGCGGTCATGGCTTCCATGCGGCTCTTTCCGGCTTTCAAATCGACCAGAATACCGTCTATAATGACAATCGCATTATCCACCAACATTCCCATGGCAAGTACAAAGGATGCCAAAGATACACGCTGCATCGTGCCGTCCATAAAATACAAAAACAGGAAAGTGCCGAACACTGTCACTACCAGACTGATACCGATAATCACCCCGCTCTTGAATCCCATTGCAATCATCAGGATGACAACTACAATAATCACGGATTCTATCAGATTCAGGATAAATGTCCCCAAAGAACTTCCGACACGTTCGGGCTGATAGAATACCTTGTGGCATTCCATTCCTGCCGGCAGGCGTTCGGCTTTCAGTTGTTCAAGTTTCTGCTCCACCCGTTTGCCGACTTTGATAATATCGGCATCGGGAGAGGCGGCAACCATGATTCCCATGGCACGCTGACGGTCATAGAACAATTCGTTACGGGTGGGGTCTTCATAGTCTTTTTCAATGCGGGCGATGTCGCTCAGACGCAGCTGGTCGGCATCGTGTCCCTGAATCAGCATACGTCCGATGTCTTCCACCGTCTTGAATTTATCGCTGACCGTGACCCGGATACGGCTGTCACCGTTGTCGTAATAGCCGGTATAGGTTGTTTTATTCTGTCCGTTCAGGGTGGCAAGCACTTCGGCAGGTTTCACACCCAAGTTGGCCATTCGGTCTTGCAATAGGGAGATGTTGATACATTCCGGACGGTTGCCGTATAAATCGACGCGTTCCACACCGTCCAATTCGCTGACTTCACGTTTGATTAATTCGGAATAGTCGGAAAGTTCCCTGTCAGAAAGTCCGTCGCCCGTCAAGGCAAAAAACATTCCGTAGACATTACCGAAATCATCTTTCACGATAGAAGGGCTGGCACCTTCAGGAAGTTCCGCCTGTGCGTTCGCCACCTTACGGCGCAGCAAGTCCCAGCACTGTTCCACGTCGGTTTCCTTGACAGTCGTTTTCAGTTCTACCTGAATCAGGGAGAGGTCGTTGTAGGAATAGCTTTCCACATTATCTATATTCCCCATAGAACGGATATTCTTTTCGAGTACATCCGTCACTTCCAGTTCCACCTGATGCGCGGATGCACCGGGATAGGTAGTAACCACCATGGCGAGCTTTACCGTTATTTCTGGGTCTTCCAGTTTACTCATCTCGTAGCTGGAATAAGCTCCGCCCACAATCAGTACAGCAATCAGGAAGTAGATTAACTTCTTGTTCTCAAATGCCCATTTACTAATATCTATCATAGCAGTCCTCCCACATTCGTTTCGGCAGCCGGAAGAAGAGGTTCCACCTGTTGCCCATCTTTCACATGATGCACTCCCGAGACAACAATCAAGTCACCCGGTTTCACTTCGTCCGAAACTATAAGGCATCTGCCGTCACTAAGCAAGCGAGTAACGGTCACATCGCAACGACGAATCGTTTTATCGGACGGATTATAAAGAAAGACACCCGTATTCCCGTTCTGACGGAGAATCGCTCCGCCGGGAACGGACAGGTTACGCATTTCCCCTTCGGCACATTCGATAGTGACCATTGTATTCATCCCCGGAGAAGGAACCGCCTGCTTGTCTCCGCTTTTCAATTGAAGGCGCATGGTATAGAGCTGGTTGGCATTCGCTTTGGGAGTGACGCTAATCAAATCCAGCACATATCTCTGCTGCGGATATACATCGAATGTGCAATAATAGCGGGTAAACTGCCGGCGACGGATATATTCCACTGCCGGAAGATTAATCTCCACTTCCGGCGTTCCCTCGCTGATTATGGAAACGACAGGCATTCCGGCAGCCACCGTCTCATGGGAGTCGAAAAGGCGTTTCTGTACATATCCGCTGAAAGGGGCATACAGGCGGGTATATTCCAACTGGTCCTTAGCATGGTTGTATTTGGCGGTAATCTGCCTCAGTCCGTACACGGCTTTGTCGTTTGCGTCGGGAGTGGTTACATTTTCCTTATAAAGAGCCATTACGCGCTCCGCTTCCGCCTTGACACGCTGGTATTCGGCTTCCGCCGCATCCAGTTGAATCTGATAATCTGTAGGATCAAGTTCGGCAAGCAGTTGTCCTTTGCGCACATAAGCACCGTCATTCACATACATACGCTGGATAGTTCCGCTCACCCGGAATGCCAGGCTTATGTCCTGAGCCGCTTTCACCCGTCCGGGAAACTGCAAGGCAGTCTGTTTGTCAGCAGAAAGTACGGTATCAATCTTCACTGCCGGCTTATTTTCTATATTCTGCACACGCTGATTACATGACGCCAGCAAAACTGCAAGAAGTCCTGTCAATAAGAAGTTTAATCGTCTCATATTTTCATTTGTTATTTAGTTATTACAAAAGTATCCCAAGCAAACAAGTGGGGAAAGGTTGATATAGACGAAATATTGTTCTATTTGTAGGTTATCGGAGATAAAAAGCCGGAATAGTTTGTTATTTGTAGCTATTTGTTTGTTAATTTGCAGTGAAACCCATTTGAAACGAAAAGATACATGGAGCCACTGATGCCATTCAATTATGTTATAATAACTCCGGAAGATACATCTATGAGTGAAGGGTGTATGTCGGCATCTCTCCCAAGGAGTATCGCAACAAGCCCGTCAGACAGACACTTTCCTGAATTGCTTGAACTGCCACCAAAGCATTGTCCCGGCAATCAAGCTTGCTATAAGATCGGAAATCGGCATACTTATCCAGACTCCCAGTTGTCCGTAGAACTGTGGAAGAATCAGCAGACAAGGTATCAGGATAAGAACCTGGCGGGAGACAGACAAAAATATCGCCTTGCTCGCCATGCCGATACTCTGGAAGAAGTTGGAAGTCACCATTTGGAAACCCACAATAGGAAAGAACATCACAACAATACGCAGCCCTTTGGCAGAAATGCGTACCAGTTCTTCGTGTGTCGTAAAAATCGAGACTGCTAGCCGGGGAATAAATATTCCCATCAGGAAGCCTGTAGTGGTAACAATGGTTGCTGCATAAATAGTTATTTTCAAGACTTTTGTCACACGCGGATATTGCTTGGCTCCATAGTTGTAACCGGCGATCGGCTGCATACCCTGGTTCAGTCCCATTACAATCATGACAAAGAGGAATACCAATCGGTTGACAATACCGAACGCTCCGATAGCCAAGTCACCACCGTGATGCTGCAAACCTTGATTGATAAGAATAACGATGAAACAGGCTGCCAGATTCATAAGGAAAGGCGCCATACCGATTGCTAAAGAATCGACTACGATTTTCTTCTTCAACCGGAAAATTCCTTTATGGAAGTGCAACAGTTCTTCTTTGTTAGAGAATAGCTTGAACTGCCATGCCAATGCGATGACCTGTGCGGTAATGGTAGCGATTGCCGCCCCTTGTATTCCCCAGCCGAAGCCATAGATAAAAACAGGGTCGAGTATCGTATTAATCACCACCGTGGCAATCGTGGCAACCATCGCTTTCTGCGGATGCCCCGCCGAACGGAGTACGGCATTCAGACCTAAATAAAGGTGGGTGACGACGTTACCCAATAAGATAACGACCATATAATCACGGGCATAGCCTACCGTGGCGTCACTACCACCGAAGAAATAAAGAATAGGGTCGAGAAATATCAGTGTGACAACCGTAAAGGCAAGTCCGATGATAATATTCAGTACCAGCACATTGCCGAGTACCCGTTGTGCGGTGTCGTAATCTTTCTGTCCCAGTTTCACCGAGACCAATGTAGCCGCTCCCACACCGACCAGCGAGCCGAAAGCGGCAGCGAGATTCATTAGCGGAAAGGTCAGCGCCAATCCGGAGATAGCCATTGCCCCTACCCCGTGACCGATGAAAATACTGTCCACCATATTATATAGAGAAGATGCCGTCATGGCGATAATTGCCGGAATGGCATACTGCATTAAAAGCTTCCCGATCTTTTCCGTTCCCAACGCAGTGGGTGTCTTTTGTCCTGTCATACCTATTAGTTTGAGGGCGCAAAGATACAAAAAAGAGACAGATTACGGGATATATGAGAAAAGTTTCGTATTTTTGCCCACAAAATTGAGTTAATACGTAACGAAATGAATATACTAGAACTAAGTGAACAGGAAATCATTCGACGCAACAGCCTGAATGAGCTTCGTGCAATGGGTATCGACCCATACCCTGCAGCAGAGTATGTAACCAATGCTTTCTCTACAGATATTAAAGCTGAATTCAAGGACGAGGACGAGCCGCGCCAGGTTTCTGTAGCCGGACGTATCATGAGCCGCCGCGTAATGGGTAAAGCTTCTTTTATCGAATTACAGGACTCTAAAGGTCGCATCCAGGTGTACATCACCCGTGACGACATCTGTCCGGGAGAAGACAAGGAACTGTACAACGCTGTATTCAAACGCCTGCTCGACTTAGGTGACTTTATCGGTATCGAGGGCTTTGTATTCCGCACCCAAATGGGCGAAATCAGTATTCACGCAAAGAAGCTGACCGTACTTGCAAAATCCATCAAACCGCTTCCTATCGTAAAATACAAGGACGGCGTAGCTTACGACTCTTTTGAAGATCCCGAACTCCGTTATCGCCAACGTTATGTAGACCTGGTGGTAAACGACGGTGTGAAAGAGACATTCCTGAAGCGTGCCACCGTAGTGAAAACACTGCGTAACGCTCTCGATGAAGCCGGATACACTGAAGTGGAAACGCCTATCTTGCAATCTATTGCCGGTGGAGCAAGCGCCCGCCCGTTCATCACGCACCATAACTCACTGGATATAGACCTTTACCTGCGCATCGCAACGGAACTTTATCTGAAGCGACTGATTGTAGGTGGTTTTGAAGGTGTATATGAAATCGGCAAGAACTTCCGTAACGAGGGTATGGACAAGACCCACAATCCGGAATTTACCTGTATGGAACTCTATGTTCAGTACAAGGATTACAACTGGATGATGAACTTCACCGAGAAATTGCTGGAACGTATCTGTATCGCTGTAAACGGCTGTACGGAAAGCGTTGTCGACGGAAAGACTATCAGCTTCAAAGCTCCTTACCGCCGTCTGCCTATCCTCGACGCTATCAAGGAAAAGACCGGTTACGACCTGAACGGCAAGAGCGAAGAAGAAATCCGCCAAGTCTGCAAGGAACTGAAAATGGAGGAAATCGACGACACAATGGGTAAGGGCAAGTTGATTGACGAAATCTTCGGCGAATTCTGCGAAGGTACTTATATCCAGCCGACTTTCATCACCGATTATCCGGTTGAAATGTCTCCGCTGACCAAGATGCACCGTTCCAAACCGGGACTGACCGAACGTTTCGAATTAATGGTAAACGGCAAGGAACTTGCCAACGCCTACTCGGAATTGAACGACCCGATCGACCAGGAAGAACGCTTCAAAGAACAGATGCGTCTGGCTGACAAGGGTGACGATGAAGCAATGATTATCGACCAGGACTTCCTGCGTTCTTTACAATATGGTATGCCTCCTACATCGGGTATCGGCATCGGTATCGACCGTCTGGTTATGTTAATGACCGGTCAGACTACCATTCAGGAAGTGTTATTCTTCCCGCAAATGCGCCCGGAAAAGGTGGTGAAGAAAGACGCAGCCGCCAAATATATGGAACTGGGTATCGCAGAAGACTGGGTGCCTGTTATTCAGAAAGCCGGCTACAACACCGTAGAAGACATGAAAGATGTCAATGCGCAGAAGCTACACCAGGACATCTGCGGCATCAATAAGAAATACAAATTAGAACTGGCCAACCCGTCGGTAAACGACGTAACTGATTGGATACAGAAAATTAAATAAGTTCTTCATCCAAATCCATACAAATGAAATTACCCGGTAAGATAGCGATAATGGGCGGTGGAAGTTGGGCCACAGCTATTGCGAAGATGTGTCTGGCTCAAGAAGACTCTATCAATTGGTATATGCGACGCGATGACCGCATCGCTGATTTCAAGAGATTGGGGCACAATCCGGCTTATCTGACAGGAGTGAAATTCGATACCAAGCGTATCTCTTTCAGTTCCAACATCAACGATGTTGTGAAAGAATCGGATACGCTGATTTTCGTCACTCCTTCCCCTTATCTGAAAGCTCACCTGAAAAAGCTGAAAACCAAGATAAAGGATAAGTTCATCATCACCGCTATCAAAGGAATCGTACCCGACGACAACGTTATCGTATCAGAATACTTTACCAAGGAATACGGTGTTCCTCCCGAAAATATCGCTGTACTGGCAGGTCCCTGCCACGCAGAAGAAGTAGCTTTGGAACGCCTTTCTTATCTGACCATCGCCTGCCCGGACAAAGACAAAGCACGTATCTTCGCGCGCCGACTGGGAAGCAGCTTTATCAAAACATCTGTTAGTGACGACGTATCAGGTATCGAGTACAGTTCGGTACTCAAAAACGTATATGCTATCGCCGCCGGTATTTGCAGCGGACTGAAATACGGCGACAACTTTCAGGCCGTACTGATTTCCAACGCTATCCAGGAGATGAACCGTTTCCTGAATACGGTACATCCGTTGAACAGAAACGTAGATGAATCTGTTTATCTGGGTGACTTGCTGGTGACCGGCTATTCGAATTTCAGCCGTAACCGGACATTCGGCACAATGATCGGTAAGGGATATTCCGTAAAGAGCGCACAGATTGAAATGGAAATGATCGCTGAAGGTTACTACGGTACGAAGTGTATCAAGGAAATCAACAAGCATCATCATGTCAATATGCCGATACTGGACGCTGTGTACAACATTCTATACGAACGTATCTCGCCTATGATCGAGATTAAATTACTAACTGATTCTTTTAGATAACCTTTAAACAAGAAAGATATGATTAGCTTGAACATTGAAAAGACTTTTGGATTTATCTCCAAAGAAAAGGTTTCTGCCTACGAAGCAGAGGTAAAAGCCGCACAGGAAATGCTGGAAAAAGGAACTGGAAAAGGGAACGACTTTTTAGGCTGGCTGCACTTGCCTTCTTCTATCAGCAAAGAACACTTGGCTGACTTGAACGCTACCGCAAAGGTCTTGAGAGACAACTGTGAAGTAGTGATCATTGCAGGTATCGGCGGTAGCTATCTGGGCGCACGTGCCGTAATCGAGGCGTTATCTAATAGCTTCACTTGGTTGCAAGAAAAAAAGACAGCTCCGATCATGATTTATGCCGGACACAATATCAGCGAAGATTATCTATTCGAACTGACTGAGTATCTGAAAGACAAGAAATTCGGTGTTATCAATATCTCCAAATCGGGAACTACTACCGAAACTGCGCTTGCCTTCCGCCTGTTGAAGAAACAATGCGAAGACCAACGCGGCAAAGAAACTGCAAAACAGGTAATCGTAGCTGTAACAGACGCCAAGAAAGGTGCAGCACGTGTTACTGCCGACAAGGAAGGTTACAAAACATTCATCATCCCCGATAATGTAGGCGGACGTTTTTCTGTACTGACTCCGGTCGGTTTGCTGCCGATTGCTGTTGCCGGATTCGACATTGAGCAACTGGTTGCCGGCGCTGCCGACATGGAAAAAGCATGTGGCGCAGACGTTCCGTTTGCAGAAAACCCTGCTGCTATCTATGCTGCTACCCGTAATGAACTGTACAGAAATGGAAAGAAGATCGAAATCCTCGTCAACTTCTGTCCGAAACTGCATTATGTAAGCGAATGGTGGAAACAGCTTTACGGAGAATCAGAAGGTAAGGACAACAAAGGTATTTTCCCCGCATCAGTAGACTTCTCTACCGACCTTCACTCTATGGGACAATGGATTCAGGAAGGTGAACGTTCTATCTTCGAAACTGTCATCTCACTGGATAAGGTAGACCATAAACTGGAAGTTCCTTCTGACGAAGCCAACCTGGATGGTCTGAATTTCCTAGCCGGCAAACGTGTGGATGAAGTGAACAAAATGGCGGAACTGGGAACTCAATTGGCTCACGTAGACGGTGGCGTACCTAATATGCGTATTGTTCTTCCTTCATTGAGCGAATACAATATCGGTAGCCTGCTTTATTTCTTCGAAAAGGCTTGCGGTATCAGCGGTTATCTGCTGGGCGTGAATCCTTTCAACCAGCCGGGTGTAGAAGCATACAAGAAGAACATGTTTGCGTTGCTGAACAAACCGGGTTACGAGGAAGAATCCAAAGCGATCCAATCAAGATTGTAATAGAATCTATACATAAAAAAGAAGCGGTCTTAATAAGACCGCTTCTTTTTTATGTTGTCTATCGACATTCCGTTCTTAATCTTCCTCCTCTACCTCTTTGGTTTTCAAGCCGATTTCCTCTTGTGCGCCTTCACATTCAGCCTTGGAGGAAAGATAGAAAGCCAACTTCACATCACCGTTCTTATCTACATGTTCAATAGTAGCTTTCACCATGACCCTGGTTTGCGTCACACCGTCCTTAAAACGTAACTGACCTTTTTCCTCATCCGTCAGGTTTCCTTCGGTAGAGACTTCGGCTTTTTCATAACGAAGTTCGGCTTTCACCGCTTCGTCATTCTGAAGTTTAAAGGTTTTAAGTTCAGCTCCATTCCCATCCAAGAGCAAAAAAGCATTCACCTTATCCCCTACCTTTAAAGCCGGCAGATTATCTTTCTGATTAGTATAGTCTTCCCCTTTAGAATCCTCACTGTCCGGACCAGTATTTACATACAGTCTTTCTATCGTGATAACAGGACTCTCCCCACTATCGGAACAAGCACCTAAAAACAAAGGTAGCAACAATAATACTCTCTTTTTCATGCTATCATTGAGTTTATAATGCTACAAAAATACACATAATCTTCTAAATGACAAATAATTGGATACTTTATTGCTCAAAGAGCCCGCTTGCAACTATCCGTCCGTTTTGTCTTATCTCTCATTTTTTATAGTTATCTTTGCCTCGTATATGTTTCGAAATAAGAAGATTAAACTCTAAACAGATAATGGTTCACTATTTATAAAGTATGAAGAAAAAACTGAAAGCCGTCCTGTTCGATATGGACGGCGTGCTTTTTAATTCCATGCCCTATCATTCCGAAGCCTGGCATAAGGTGATGAAATCACACGGGCTTACTCTTAGCCGTGAAGAAGCCTATATGCACGAAGGACGGACAGGGGCTGCCACTATTAATATCGTATTTCAGCGTGAACTGGGAAGGGAGGCCACGCAGGAAGAAATAGAAAGTATATATCAGGAGAAAAGTGTCTTATTCAACTCGTATGCAGAAGCTGAACGTATGCCCGGCGCATGGGAACTGTTGCAAAAAGTAAAAGGTGAAGGACTCACTCCAATGGTGGTAACAGGTTCCGGACAACTTTCATTACTCGAACGGTTGGAGCATAACTTTCCGGGAATGTTTCACAAAGAACTAATGGTTACGGCATTCGATGTCAAATACGGAAAGCCAAACCCGGAACCGTATCTTATGGCCCTGAAAAAAGGTGGTCTGAAAGCCGATGAAGCGGTGGTAGTGGAGAACGCACCTCTCGGGGTGGAAGCCGGACACAAAGCCGGCATTTTCACAATCGCTGTGAACACGGGACCTCTGGACGGACAGGTATTGCTGGACTCCGGAGCCGATTTATTACTACCGTCCATGCAAGCGCTCTGTGAAGCTTGGGATGGACTTGATCTATAGAAATTCTAACCAACAAACGACGATTCTATCATGCAAAAGTTATTATCTTTACCCCCAAACCTGATCCACTGTTTTCACGAACTGGAAGAAGTTAATCATAACGAATGGTTTTGTACATCCGATCCCATAGGCAGCAAGCTTGGCTCCGGAGGCGGAACAACCTGGCTCTTGCAAGCCTGCCACCAGGCATTTGCCCCACAAGAGTCTTTCAATGATTGGATAGGACGCGAAAAAAGGATATTACTTCATGCAGGAGGACAAAGCCGCCGCTTACCCAGTTACGGACCTTCCGGTAAGATACTGACCCCTATCCCGATCTTCAGTTGGGAAAGAGGACAAAGACTGGGACAGAACCTGCTGTCTTTGCAACTCCCGTTATACGAAAGAATCATGCAGCAAGCGCCGGCCGGCATGAATACATTGATAGCCAGTGGAGATGTATATATCCGTTCGGAAAAACCTTTGCAGGACATTCCCAATGTGGACGTCGTATGCTACGGCTTATGGGTAAATCCTTCTCTGGCCACTCATCACGGAGTTTTTGTCTCCGACCGGGAAAGCCCTGAAGTACTCGACTTCATGTTACAGAAGCCCTCTCTGGAAGAATTGGAAGGTTTATCCAAGACTCACCTTTTCCTAATGGACATCGGCATCTGGATTTTAAGTGACCGTGCCGTAGAGGTCTTAATGAAGCGCTCGCTCAAGGAAGGAACGAATGACATCAATTACTATGACTTATATTCCGACTATGGGCTGGCTTTGGGAGAACATCCCAAGACGGAAGATGAAGAAGTCAACCAACTATCCGTAGCCATATTACCGTTACCCGGCGGCGAATTTTACCATTTCGGTACAAGTCATGAACTGATTTCTTCTACGCTAGCCATACAGGACAAGGTACGTGACCAAAGAAAGATCATGCACCGGAAAGTAAAACCGAATCCGGCAATCTTTATCCAGAACTCCAGTACACAAGTCTCCCTCTGTGCAGATAACGCTAACCTATGGATTGAAAACAGCCATGTAGGGGAAGGCTGGCATCTCGGATCACGCCAGATAATCACAGGTGTTCCCGAAAACCAATGGAATATAAATCTGCCGGACGGTATCTGTATTGACGTGGTTCCTTTTGGCGACAACGCATTCGTTGCACGTCCTTACGGATTGGATGATGTATTCAAAGGAGCATTGAAAAATGAAACGACCACATATCTCAATATCCCTTTTTCACAGTGGATGCAGGAAAGAGCCCTTACTTGGGAAGACATAAATGGACGCACGGACGATTTACAGTCTGCTTCCATTTTCCCGGTAACAGCTTCCGTAGAAGATTTGGGTATATTGATACGTTGGATGATCTCCGAACCCCAACTGGAAGAAGGAAAACAACTTTGGCTAAAAGCAGAAAAAGTCTCTGCCGACGAAATATCCGCACGCGCGAATCTGAAACGACTGTATGAGCAGCGTAGCGCTTATCGCCGGAGCAACTGGAAAGGGCTGGCCGACAATTACGAAAAGAGCGTATTCTATCAACTCGATTTGCAGGATGCTGCCAAAGAATTTGTCCGCTTTGATTTAGCCACGCCTGACATATTAAAAGAAGACGCCGCGCCAATGGTCAGAATCCACAACCGGATGCTACGGGGACGTATCATGAAGCTACACGGCGACAGCAACTATAAAGAAGAAGAACAATCGGCATTCCAACTTCTTCGCGACGGATTATTGGGAGCTATGCCCAGCCGGAAGAACCAGCCCCGTCTCGATGTATATTCAGACCAGATTGTATGGGGACGTAGCCCCGTCCGCATCGACCTGGCAGGAGGGTGGACAGATACCCCTCCCTACTCTCTCTATTCGGGAGGAAGTGTTGTCAACCTGGCTATCGAATTGAACGGACAGCCACCCTTGCAAGTATATGTGAAACCATGCAAAGAGTATCACATCGTACTTCGCTCCATTGATATGGGTGCTGTGGAAATCATAGAAAACTATGAGGAACTGCAAGACTACAAGAAAGTCGGTTCTCCTTTCTCTATTCCCAAAGCGGCCCTTACTTTAGCCGGATTTGCACCGGAATTTTCCGCCGAGAACTACGCTTCGCTGGAAGAACATCTGAAAGCCTTCGGTGCAGGACTCGAAATTACCTTATTAGCGGCAATTCCTGCGGGTTCGGGGTTAGGAACCAGTTCCATTCTGGCTTCCACCGTTCTCGGAGCTATCAATGATTTCTGCGGACTGGCATGGGATAGAAACGATATTTGCAGTTATACATTGGCATTAGAGCAGTTGCTGACCACCGGCGGTGGTTGGCAGGATCAATATGGCGGTGTTTTTCCCGGTGTCAAGTTGCTTCAGTCCGAAGCCGGTTTCGAACAGAATCCTTTAGTACGCTGGCTGCCCGACCAACTATTCACCCATCCCGACTATCGCGACTGCCATTTGCTTTACTACACAGGCATCACCCGTACAGCGAAAGGAATATTAGCCGAAATCGTCAGCTCCATGTTCCTCAATTCCGGTCCGCACCTCAGCTTATTAGCCGAGATGAAAGTACACGCAACGGACATGAGCGAGGCTATTCTACGTGGTAATTTCGAGAACTTCGCCAGTCTGATTAATAAAACCTGGGCACAAAACCAGGCGCTGGACAGCGGTACAAACCCTCCGGCGGTAGCAGCCATTATCGAGACAATCAAAGACTATACATTAGGATATAAATTGCCCGGTGCAGGAGGCGGCGGTTATTTGTATATGGTAGCTAAAGACCCGCAAGCCGCAGGACAGATACGACGGATACTGACAGAGCATGCTCCTAATCCACGAGCACGTTTTGTTGATATGACTCTTTCCGACAAAGGGCTGCAAGTTTCACGAAGCTAATAAAAGAATAGAGGTTGTGTCAGTATTTTTGACACAACCTCTATTCTTTTAAATGTAATTATTTTATAAGAAATATATCAACGATCTTCACAGACAGTTGATATATGGGGTAAAAAAAGCATATCGGAAATCAAACCGATATGAAAGTGTCGGTTAAGATATACCGCTGTATTCTTCTTAACCAACGAAAAATGTAGGGTTCTTCATCTTGTAGTATGAAGTTAGGGACCTACATATAGCAATTCAATATAAAATGTAACATATAATACTAATATTCAGATCAATATGCTATTTAAGGACTATTTAAGAAGATAGCTTCTCATATAACATAACTGCTTTTATCAACTGTAGATTCTCCCTGCAAAACCAAGGAAAGTCAACACAACGGAAATCAACACGATATTCATTAAGCAGATCGTAAAAGCGAATATCCTGTATCAACTCACGAACTGAAATGAACAGAAGCAAATACTTCTTCCTTTTACAATAAAACAATGCTTTCTGCAGTTCTGCATAGGCAATATTTTCTCCTGTTTTACATTCTGAGGTTTCTTCATCACAAAAAGACAATTGAATCTTTAACGAATTATTCCGTTCCAAATATTCAGTCAATCGTTCTTGTACTATAGGAGAGGAAGTATTACCATATAAAACAACATCTTTATATTCCATATCCGATATTTCCCCAGAAGGAGTGCTTTTCAAGTCAGAACACAACATATTATATTCTTTAAAGAGGCTTTGTTTCGTAGGTCTTCGTAATTTTTCAACAGAATAGAAAGCATACCTGAATACAAAATGTGCCCCCCGCTTCTCTATTGTTTCCTGTTCTGAGAAAAAAGCATGTAAACGCCTTTTATTGGTTTGAAGAGATTGCTTGGGAATATCTTCAAGCGTATTGGTGATATATTCGACTACCGTCTTTTTCATATATCACAGATTTATCTGTCACTTTTCTCCATATCCATAGCCGTAGCCATAACGTTTACCATAACCGTAGTACTTACCGTACTTGCCGTAGCCGTAGTAATAACCGTATTTTCTCTTTTTCAAGTCCACACCGTTGATTACGGTACAAAGCTTAGACAACTTCTTCTCAATAGCCAACTCATTGATCAATGTATATTCGGCTTTATGAGTATAGTCGGCACGACATACGTATACTGACAAATCAGCCACACGACCTACCAATAAAGTATCGGTTACCATACCGATAGGGGCAGTATCCATTATCACATAGTCGAAGTTCTGCTTCAAGATTTCTATGGCTTTATCCAGACCGTTACGAGCTAACAACTCCGTTGGATTAGGAGGCACAGAACCACCCGGAAGAATAAACAGATTCTTATTGATATCAGAAGGTTGAACAAGTTCCATTAGATCCGTTTCAGGATTAGAAAGATACTGAGTAATGCCTTTCTCTTTATTGGAGAGATGGAATACTTTATTCAGTCCCGGCTTGCGAATATCGAGTCCGACAATCACGACCTTCTTTCCCAAAAGAGAAAGACTGATAGCCAGGTTTGCCGAAACAAACGATTTTCCTTCTCCACTGACTGTTGAGGTTACAAGGATAACCTTCTGATCATTATCGAGCATAAACTGAAGATTGGTACGAATATTACGGAAGGTTTCACTCATCAGATTATTCTTGTTCTCGAAGACAGCAATAGAACCATTCTTATCATTCTTTTCGTCAGTCAATGGAATATCACCTATAATAGGAACACTCGTCAATTTTTCTACGTCGGCACGACCTTCTATCTTGAATTTCGTCAGTTCAATCAGGTAAATGATACCAACAGGAATCCCAACACCCAACACCAATGCAATTAAATAAATCATAGAGCGTTTGGGAGATACCGGAGTATCATCAGCTATCGCTTCATCAATAATCTTCGCATTATTTGCAGTAGCAGCTAACGCAATTGCATTCTCTTCACGTTTCTGCAACAACATCAGATACAACCCTGCTTTAATTTCTTGCTGGCGGGCAATGCTTACATAAGCACGTTCCTGCCCCGGAGCGTTACTGATACGACGAGAGTAGCGGCTTGCCTCACGGTCCAGATTTGACTTGGTTATCATCAACCCCTGCAAAGTTCCTTCAAGAGTAGCCTGTACATTAGCTTTCATAGCACGGATACTCGTATCCAGATTCACAATAGTCGGGTTATTCTCTGTTGATGTACGTAGCAGACGTTTACGTTCCACCAACATTTCATTATAACGTTCAATCGCACCAATCAAGGCAGCATCCTGTAAACCAACATTACTTGGTAATACTTCATATTCATTACCTTTCAAGTATTTACGTAAGTCATTCACCAGACTGATTTGAGTACGGTTCTCCACACTCTTCTTTTCATATTCAGCATTACCGGCTAAGGCTATCTGAGCTTCACTCGTCAAGTCCGTGATACCTGCGTCACGCTTAAAGGTTTCCAAATCCGCTTCTGTACTTCCCAGTTCTTTTGAAATAATACTAATACGTTCATCAATAAACTCAGCAGTCTTCTGGGCGATTTCGTTTTTATCATTATTCGTATTACGATTATACATCTCCAGTAATTGGTTGATAAAATCCTGTCCACACTGCAAACTGGAATTTTTTAATGATATCACAGCCACAGAAGTAGTCTTGGAGGTTGGCGCAATAGACAAGTTGCTACAATACCCCTTTGCCACTCTCATCGGTTTGTTGATAGTCGCAGTTATATGACGTACGTTCTTCTCTAACCGAGGTACTTTCGTGCCATCCTGCAAAGTTACCGAGTCAACATCTTGAAAGAAAGCCAATGTACCTTCATCAGTCGGGAAGATAGCAGGCAGTTTCTCAAAATGCTTCTGATATCCTTTCTCACCAACAGTCACATTCACATCTATACTTCCTTTAGGCTGTAGTATCATTTCCACTACCATCGGAGAACTTAGTTTCTCAGCCTCCTGAGGTGTCAAACTTACTTGTACCGGAGATGTCTTGTATAAACTTTTAGCCGGAAACTCATCCTCGTCTTTATAAGTTATATACAAGTTCAATTGATTAACAACTTCTTTTACAAGCGTTTTTGAGCGTAGGACTTCCAACTCGTTATCAATATTCTTAGAAGAAGTCATCAGACCACTTAATCCCATATCCTCCAATTCCGAAGAAACTCCCGAACCTCCGCCCTTCTTCTCATCTTTTATTAGAACGGTGGCTGAAATATTATAAATGGGGGTAGCCCAATGCAGATAAAACCATGCACCAACAAGGCAGAGCAACACTGCCCCTACAAACCAAGGCCAATGAATAATATATTTAAAAAGCAATGTCCGGAAATCTATTTGTTCTTCAGCCATTTGGCGTTCCTTCCCGTTTTGATTTTCTTCTTTCATGACTCTTTCTTTTTATTTCAAGATGTTAAACAACAAGCTGGCAATAGAAACAAGGATAGAAGTAGCAGAGAACCATAAGCTTGTACTAGTTCCGATATCTGAGTTTCGTGCTTTCGCCTTATTCGGAGTAACGTATATGATATCATTCTGCTGCAGATAGTAATATGGGGAAAGAATAGTCTCAGCCTTATTCAGATCCAATGGAATTATTTCCTGCTTGCCATTAGCATTCTCCCGTATTAGTTTTACATCATCACGCAAACCATATACGGTCATATCACCTGCCATAGCCAAAGCTTCCAGAATGTTCACTTTTTCATTGGAAATCGTGAATGTACCGGGACGGGCAACTTCTCCGATCACAGAAATCTTATAATTTACCATACGTACTGTTACAATAGGAGTTTCCGTAATATAAGGTTTCAGTTTTTCAACGATCATTTGTTCGGTTGCCTTCTTGGTTAGACCACCCACATGAAGTTCACCCAATACGGGGAAGTTGATATTACCGTCATTATCCACTAGATATTGTTGCAATACAGGCTGGCTAGTTGTATAGTTCAAAGCGGCATTGTGCTGTGTGGCCACTGTCAAATTAAAAGGCGCTGCCAGTTCGGGACTCGTACATGACACCACTATCGTTAGTAGGTCCTTGGGCATGATTTTAGCATCATAAAGCTTTGTATCTCGGGTATTGTACAATACAACTTCAGCATCCTGCAAGTAAGGTACTTTCTTATAAGCCTGACAAGCTGTAAGAAGCAGAGGCAACAACAATATTAAGACATTCTTTCCGTTTAATTTTTCCATAACATATAAATTATAAATTTAGACACCCTTCAAATACCATTCATAAAGGCGCTCAATACCTTCATCAATCTCAACCTTATGATGCCAGCCTAAACTGTGTAACTTCGATACATCCGTCAACTTACGCATCGTACCATCAGGCTTAGAACTATCCCAACGTAAGTCACCCTTAAATTGAACTTCTTTCATGATCATCCCGGCAACTTCACAAATACTGACTTCCTTACCTGTACCAACATTGATATGACAGTTACGAATGTCTTTACTACCTTCCATATAAGTATCCTTGAAATCAACATTCAATAATACATGCACACTCGCATCAGCCATCTCTTCACTCCATAAAAACTCACGCATAGGTGTACCGGTACCCCAAAGAGTTACCAATTCAGGAGTAATACCAAATTTTGCCAATTTATCCAATATTTCAGCATCAGAATTACTGCCGGTCACACCTTCCACAGGACGCAAGTCAAGGTCTCTGCGAACTGCCTTCCAATCACCTTCGTTTAAACATTTAGCCAAATGAATCTTGCGAATCATGGCAGGAAGAACATGACTGTTTTCCAAATGGAAATTGTCATTCGGACCATAAAGGTTAGTAGGCATTACGGCAATATAGTTCGTACCATACTGAAGATTGAAGCTCTCACACATCTTCAAACCCGCAATCTTGGCAATGGCATAAGGTTCGTTCGTATATTCCAAAGGAGAAGTCAGCAAAGCGTCTTCCTTCATCGGCTGTGCGACATCACGGGGATAGATACAAGTACTACCCAGAAAAAGCAACTTCTTTACATTATGGCGAAAACTCTCCCCTATCACATTCTGCTGAATTTGAAGGTTCTGATAGATAAAATCAGCACGATACTGCAAATTAGCCATAATTCCACCGACATGCGCAGCGGCAAGGACAACAGCATCAGGCAGTTCTTCATCAAAGAATTGTTTTACGGCCACACCATCAAGAAGGTCCAGCTCTTTATGAGAGCGCCCTACGAGATTCGTGTAACCACGACTCTGCAAATTATTCCAAATAGCGGAACCCACCAAACCATGGTGTCCCGCTACATAGATTTTCGTATTCTTATCCATTCTTATCCTTCTTCTCTATTCATCAGTTCTTTCATGTGAAGCTTCTTCACAAACTTCATATCATGCGATACCATGATTTTTACCAGTTCGGGGAAAGAAGTCTTGGTAGAATTCCAGCCAAGTAACGTACGCGCTTTCGTGGGATCACCCAGTAACTGTTCAACTTCAGCAGGACGAAAATATTTAGAATCGACTTCAACCAGTACTTTACCGCTAGCAACATCAATACCTTTTTCATTCACTCCTTCACCTTCCCAACGAAGTTCAATGCCAACCTCTTTAAAAGCTAATGTAGTAAACTCACGTACGGTATGATATTCCCCCGTAGCAATTACAAAGTCTTCAGGAGTATCATGCTGAAGGATCAGCCACATACATTCAACATAGTCCTTGGCATATCCCCAGTCACGAAGTGAGTTCAGGTTTCCCAAATAAAGTTTATCCTGGAGCCCTTGTGCGATACGGGCAGCAGCTAATGTTATCTTACGGGTTACAAAAGTCTCGCCTCTACGTTCACTTTCATGGTTAAACAGGATTCCGTTCACTGCATACATTCCATAGCTTTCACGATAGTTCTTGGTAATCCAAAAACCGTATTGTTTAGCTACTCCATACGGGGAACGAGGATAGAAAGGTGTAGTTTCCTTCTGTGGAACTTCCTGTACCAGACCGAATAGTTCAGAAGTAGAAGCCTGATAAATCCTTGTCTTCTTCTCCATTCCAAGGATGCGGACAGCTTCCAGCATGCGAAGTGTGCCGATAGCATCCGCTTCGGCTGTATATTCCGGTACATCAAAAGAAACTTTCACATGGCTTTGTGCGGCCAGGTTATAAATTTCATCCGGTTGCACTTGCTGAATAATACGGAGCAAAGAACTGGAATCTGTCATATCTCCATAATGAAGATTAACCAAACGCTCCTTTTTCATGTCACGTACCCATTCATCCAAATAAAGATGCTCGATGCGTGCGGTGTTAAAAGAAGAAGAACGACGAAGAATACCATGGACTTCATATCCTTTTTCAATTAAGAGCTCTGCTAAAAATGAACCATCCTGACCGGTGATTCCTGATATTAAAGCTATCTTTTTCATTTTATTTATTAATATTTCATTTATAGTATATACATATTTTATCAGACATACCCCCATTTTCCTAGCTAATACAGCAAATAGTCCCATTCAAAAGAGTCAAAAGTCAACTTTCTCACCATTAAGGCGAACATTACCATAACTCTCCTCAGAACGCTTCAAGAACATATCTTCCTTCTTAATGAATTTATAGAAGCCCTAAACACTTTAACTTAGGAATTGTAATGAAGGTCGCGAACAGCCTTCATCAGAATCAGAGGTCATTGAATATTTTATCATTTGAGAAAGCTTTAGGTTATCATCTAGATCGTCAGGCTCATCGTCATCAAAGTAACCGGCAGTCAGCAGGTCATCATCCAAGATATGCTCAAAAAAGTGTTGGAACATATCATCCGGTGTCATTCCGTCAAAGTCATCTCCATCTATTTTTAAGAGTTGAACGACCGACATATCCTATTACCGCCAAATCTCTCTCCTCCTTCCAAGATTTTTTCAGGACGAAATCGAGGTGAAATACAAACAAATCCCGCAGTTCATCGGCTATCAGCAGATGCTCCTTCCGCGTCTTCTTATCATAACACACAGAAACTAGGAGAAGCATCTTCAGGGTATCATAGATCCGGCGGGGAGCTTTTATCACGGGGGTATCGGGCCCCACCTTGACGAACTCACGGACCAGTTCCAGTTCCTTCACGCAAAACTTTTCCAAGACCTCTACCGGATTTGACCTGACGTAGGAATCGATCTTCTCAATCATGGCAGGCTACCCGCTGATTTACTGACGGGTACACTAAGGAAGGCGGAAATCCGGAAAAGTGACTCCTTATAGACAAGATTCAGATTGCTACGGTATGTAAACGATGTTATGCTCATCGTCTTTTTATGGGAAATATAGGAGAAATTCATTGGGGCTGATATTAACAGACTTCTGTAAAACCGCAGGCATTAGCACGACTTATACTGACAGATAAACATTACTTCTTCAATACCCCAAGAGCTTCAGCAGCATCTTCCTTTGCAATCTGCATACAGCGAGCGGCATACTCTGATGTCATTAACTGTATTGAACCTGAACGTTGTTACATTTCTACGAAATCTGCGACACGTTTTTTCAATTCTTCTGTGATCATAATAAACTATTGATTAAAAGGATTATAATACGATTGTTAAATTATTTGCTGTTCTTTCATTACTCTCTCTACATCCTCAATAGGTACATTGAGCATACGTGAGACATACAGAGGGGAGAAAGCATCCATGGAACCCGACTGGCGCTCCATGCCAATCAAGTACTCGATATTTTTCTTCAAGTCACCGATTGAGATAAAAGGAGCCGAAGAATTAGAAGAAGCCAATTCAAGTTGATCTAATGAGGATGAAGCCTGCCTTGTCTGGTACTCTTCAAGAGTTTCACTTCCATCTTCTCCATATTTGCCGTCTTTCGCCTCGTAAATGACACAAGGCTCAACCACTTCTACAGTATGCCAAGCACCCTGAGGAACTACGCAACCGAAATTTCCCTTTGTTGGATCAAGATGAGTACGTTCAGTCTCGTTTCCTTGGTCGTCATAGAAGATCTCGTCTAATTTTCCAACGAGTAAGAGAACATTCTCATTACTCATTGGATGACGGTGAATAGGTACAACTGTTCCTGGCAACATAGCATTAAGCATACGCTGCCCTCCATCATTTGGGCTTGTACGCAAGTCATAGTTCATGCGCTTGCGTTCGCTTGACTCCGCTTGAATAAAAAGATAATCAAGCAAATCTTTGTTAATTTCTGTCATATCTTGTCTTGTCGGTCTTTTGTGGCCAGAACAAGTAGCTTACAAATTTCCAAATAGACCCGAAGAAAATCTTCATGGTAAAATAAAGTTAGTTTTCAGAAAATTAATATGCTCGGAGTACGACTTCAAACGCCTCGGCATAGTTCATGCCCCACTGACCACCACGCATAGCAGCGAGACCAGTGATGTACTCAGCCGAACGAGGATGTGGATATGGACGCATCACGCCACGGTACATCGAGAGCGCCTTAATCTTTGCCTCGACACCCTCCTTACCCACCTCTACATAACAGTTAGGGTTGAAGGTATTCATCGCGTTGTTTATCTTCCATTCCGTACATGAAGGCACCTCCATATACCAGAACTCCTTCACGCGCTTCACCTCTGGACGACGCTGGAAGAGGCGGATAGCCTCCTGACATGCCATCGAGGTCTGCAGATGGTCGTTGTTCGTGTCCGCAGGATGGTGAGTGATGATCACATCCGGCTCACTCTCCTTGATGGCAGCCTCGATGAACTGCACCAGCTTCAGATGAGGCACCGTATTCATCTGGATGTTAGGGAACGTTCCCTCATAGATTCTGTTCACACCAAGGAACTTGTTAGAGGCATTAGTATCATCCTCCAGTTCATTATCCTCCGGACGAAAAGCACGAGCCTTCGCTTCGGTACACATGATGCACACATCCACAGTATGGCCCTCACGTGCCCACTTCCACATCGACGCGCCAGCGCCAAGAGTCTCATCATCAGGATGAGCTACTACAAGTAAGTATTTCATATTATTTTATACCGTTTTTGAATAATCAACCAATTTTTCATGCATCCACTGTGGATACTTGCCACATGCAGTATAGAGGATAGCCAATATAGTCCAGATAATCAACTTGATGTCACCAAAGAACGAAGCGTGCTTCACGTAATACATATCCAACTTCAGACGGATAGGCAGCACCTTCTCGTTATATTCCTCCTCATCGGGGAACTGATCGCCATAGATGTAATCCCACAGACTAGACTGAGAAGTCAGACCGCATGGAACGGTAGCAGCAATCGCATTCGCGCCACCACGGGTAATGTCCACCTGATCAACAGCTGCAGGACGAGGGCCCACAATTGACATCGTTCCATTCAGGATGTTCATCAACTGAGGCAACTCATCAATCTTCAACCTGCGCATGATCTTACCCCACCAGAAGATTCGATCCTGATCTGGACGAAGTGAAGCCTCATTTGCCCCACGAGCCACACGCATCGATCGGAACTTCCACATCTTGAACTTCTTATTGTCCTTACCCACACGGTTAGCGAAATAGAACAGCGGTCCCCAATCGCTAATCAATGTAGCAATAATCGAGAACAGCCAAATGGGTGAAGTACCGATGATACCAATCAATGCACACGTGAAGTCGAACACGCGCTTAACAATTCTGTACACCATATCAATAAAGTCTTACTACAGTTTCAAACGCCTCAGCATAATTGCAGCCCCATTCCGACCCACGGATAGCAGCCAGTCCAATAATATACTCATTGCTACGAGGATGCGGATAAGGACGCATCACACCACGATACATGCTTAATGCCTTGCACTTAGCCTCAGCACCTTCCAAGCCTACCTCAACGTATATATTTGGACGGAACGAGTTCATAGCATTGTTTATCTTCCACTCTGTACAACTCGGAACCTCCATGTACCAAAACTCTTTAACCCTCTTAACCTCAGGTCTGCGTTGAAATAAACGGATTGCCTCCTGACATGCCATAGAAATCTGAAGATGATCATTATTGGTATCAGCAGGATGATGTGTAATAATGATATCTGGCTCACTCTCTTTAATAGCCGACTCAATGAACTGCACCAACTTGAGATGTGGTACAGTATTCATCTCAATATTAGGGAACGTTTCTTTGTAAATTTTATTCACTCCTAGGAACTTGTTCGATGTATTCATATCGTCTTCCAACTCATTGTCCTCCGGACGGAAGACACGCGCCTTCGCCTCCGTGCACATAATACACACGTCAACAGTATTACCATTATGGGACCACTTATACATAGATGCACCAGCACCCAATGTTTCATCATCAGAATGAGCTACTACTAAAAGATATTTCATAAATTTATTGGATTTACTAAAAACAATTAGCCAAACACATCCATTTTTGACTTTTACAGTTTGTAGCAGGTAGGATTTATTCACAAAAAGCTCATCATACCCGCATATAAATTCTTTATTTCGAACTCAGCTACCAACACTTTATGACCACTTAATTTTCTACTATCCACAACCTTAATTGATGTAGGTGTAATTCTTCTGAAGTCATAATCGTTTCAGAACAATAGAAGATGTGATCTATACAGAGCCTCAGCCATTTATACTTGTAGGTAACACCATAACCACAGCCATTCTCCCCACCAAGAAAGATATGCGAGTGCAAGAAGTCATTCATGTCACCCATTACAATAGGGGGGAATTTTATTATATCCAGTTGGCTACACATCAGTTTTATCTCTCGCAGACTTTTCTCTTGGCTTTATTTATATCCTGACTAATATCTTCTCCATCTTCTGAGCTCTCTTCTTCAGTTTCCTCAATACCTTTGTCCACCTTATTACTGCTTACTAAATGGCACATAAACAACCGTACATACCCACTTCCAATTTTTATCTCACATCTGTGTATCAAACTCCAACCAAAGAGTGGATATTAAAAGTCTGAACTCTAAGATTATAATCGTTATTACTAGCAAATAGATAAAAGCAATTACCTCATTATGGGCATTCAGATATACCGAAAAAAGGTAATAGCACAACAGTAGATAAGAGCAAACATATCATTTCTCCGCATAATCCCCCTCTCACTCCTTTCAAATATGCAACTAAAACATAGTAACTACGTAGTACCCTCATCAGCACTAATAACGGCCTAAGTAATGTAAAAATATGTGATCCATTTTTGTCATGGAGGTTACTTCATAGTTTTCCTAATATCCAGTCCCTTGATTGATTCTTCAAAAGAAACCAACTGATAATCGAAATCATACTTGCTCATTTCTTGAACGTAATACGAATCTGCGAACATCTTGCATATCGGCTTTAAGAACATAGCACTCAACCATACCAATGGATTGAAGATTCGGCTAATCCAAATTTTATGACCATGTTCCTTGGCAAACTGACGCACAATCTCGACTGTATCTGAGTATTCCGCATTTTGGGGAAAGAATGTTCCTACCATTTCACGCAAGACACATTGCTTTACAAATTCTGCAAGATTATCCACATACAACATAGAACGCTTATTGTGCCAAGCTGGGAAGATAGGGGTCTTTGTAGCCAACCATCCGAGACGAGGAAGATTTCCCTTGTTTCCAACACCATAAATCATTGGTGGACGCAAGATGCACACTTTGAAAGTGGAACAATCCAACTTATTCAAACCGATTTCAGCTTGCAGCTTGCTGTCACCATAGAAGTCATTAGGGCATGGCTTTGTGTCCATAGTTTTTATATCACCTTTCAGCGATTTAGAAGCCTTATACACAATACCGCTACTCATAAAGATAAACTGCTTAACACCATGTTCTTTTGCCCATATTGCGATCTCTACTGTAAGGTCAGTATTCACCCTATAGTAAAGAGACTTCATCTCTGGTTTTGGATCAACGTGAGCAATACCAGCTACATGAAAAACTGCATCATACTTCGTAAAATCAGTAGTCTTCCATACACCATTCATCGTGTCAACAGTATCCACCTGAAATTCCTCAGGTGTTTTCATCAACCACTTTTCTATACTAGTACCAACAAAACTGTTGGCTCCAGTAATCAATACTTTTTTCATATTCGTTTATCTTTTTACACCCGATTTTGCCTTACGAAACTCCGAATCCATCTGCTTCTTGAAGTTCCCCCAACTTCCCATAAGGAAAGCCTTAAAGTCACCACAAATCCAATCTTGATAATACAAATCTTTACCAAAAAACTTGAACCAAGATGGTGTTGTTCTGAAACGGTTATGACTTTTGAGAAACCAAAGCACATCAAAGCCCAAATGACGTAACCTCTTGCCACTCTCATACTTATACTCACGTAATGGTTTGCCTACAGTCATATCCGCAATCATAGTTGCATAGTCCATTCCGCTCTTAAAAGCCGAACGTACACATGCCGGAATTCGAGGGTTGATTTCCATGATTAGTAACTGCTTCGTCTGCGGGTCCTCAATCAGGTCAAAGTCAGCAAACCCAACCCAACCAATCGTTTTCAAGACTTTACCACAAATAGTAGCAATCTCCGGATCGTCAATTGTCACGTTACAGCAACTCGATCCACCATTTACAGGATAATACCTTTGCTTCCAAATCACAGATGAATATGCCACATCACCTTTTATATCAGTCATAATCTGCACCTTCACCTGTCTGCCCCCCTCCTTTATAAACTGTTGCAGATGACAGTTTCCATAACCAGCATGTATCTCGGGATATACATTCTTCAGTTCCTCAAAGTTATTCACCAAGATCATTCCTCTGCCACCACTCGTCAAGTTTGGCTTCAATAGTCCGGGATAAAAAAAATCTTTCAAAATATCTTCCGAACAACAATCCCATCCCTTCAAGTCAACAGTTTTCGGACACGGAAAACCATTCTTCTGACACACATGCATCAGGTTATTCTTATCATAACCCTTCTCAAAAATCTCCCTCGAAGGCATCATTACCCCCGTCAATTTCTGTAGTTCCTCTTTATGGAAACTCATAAACTCTGCCGAAGTATCACTAGTCGGAATCAACACATCAAACTTATGTTCCTTTAGAAACTTGAGCATAAACTCCGCATATTCCTTCTTGTTGCTATTCACACCCAGATATCGTTCATCGGCAAACTTCGTGTGATAACCATATTCATTCTTATCGTCACAGATTACTGCTACCTCATACCCACTTTTCTTCAGGCATTCTGCTATCGCCATAGCATGAGCAGCACCTCCGTCTAATATCAAAACTTTCTTCATATAGAACCTTTCTTACTTTCTATACATTCCTTACTTTGCATCAGCACCATCTCTATACTTCAGCACTTTTGCAGGCACACCACCAACAATAGCATATGGAGGCACATCCTTATTTACCACAGCACCAGCAGCTATGACAGCACCTTTACCGATGGTTACACCAGAGAGTATAATACTACCACCACCAACCCACACATCATCTTCCACTACAATAGGAGCATCCATATAGTCCTGCTCCTTGGTCGGAACATCTGTTGTGTAGAGCCCATGATTAAAAGCCATGAACATCACGTTCACACCTGTATGCACATAGTTACCGATGGTAATACTACCATTGGGACCTTTTCCTGGCTGAAGCAGGTTGTTATGGTTGATCAGACAGTTATCACCTATCTTCACATTCTGACCGTAACGGATAATAGCCGTTGGATGAACATTGGTATTCTTACCCACCTTCATATACCTTCTGTCACTTGCCATGTTTATCACTTGGTAAGCCCAAAGGTTCAGTCGCCATTTCCAGAAAGTAGACGAAAGCAACGTGTAAATTATTTCTTTTACACGCTCGCCCCTTGATGGTTTTACATATTTATATCTCTGTGGTTCAAACATATAGTATATTGTTTACTGTTTGAATAAATCTTCGTCTTTGAATTTCTTTCTGTCTGCTTTAATGGCATCATCATCACGCCTGTCTTTAGAGCGGTCTTTCGACACCCATGTAAACATACGCAATACTTCCTCGAAACGCATTCCCACCATCTTCAACATGCCACTCACACCTCTCTGCTTCATCAGGAAATGTAGAGTACTCATGGTGTGGCTGAGCATCTCTTTCTTATACTGAATCTTGAAGAACTTCTGATAATCTGTAGCATGCACTTTAAGATCAGCAGACACCTTTTCGAAACTCTTACGCATCTCTGCATCTGTTTTGGAATCAGGGGAAACAGTCAAGTAGTTCATATCTATCATAGCCGGTATGATGTCCCATGCCTTAACCTTTCTTCCTTCAATCTCCAGCTTCAATGCTGCCGACTGTCGTCTTCTGAATGAATTACCGTCCATCACGAAGTCACCCAGACTGTAGAATATTGGTTTATCCTTATATACCTCCATACCACCAAGGCAATGTGAATGAACTGTTACCACAATGTCAGCACCATTATCCACACACTCATGCAAATAATTCTTTGTGAACGGATTCGGGTAACGAGTGAACAACATACCTATATGGACATACAGTATCACACAATAATCCTCGTTATGATATTTCTGGAGCACATCCATAACCGCCTGATCGCCTACACGAAGAGTTTTCCATTCACAATCCTCGGCAAATGGGATATTCAGCATATCAGTAGCTACAACAACGGCAATCTTCTCACCATTCTGCTCAAATACAAAAGGCTCGTATTCTCTATTGAAAATACCATTGTGTTTGAAGCCTTTCTGCTCCAATATTTCAATAGTCTCTGTTATTCCCTCTGTACCACAGTCAGTAATATGGTTATTCGAAAGAATGAAAGCATCAATCCACTTCAACTCATCCAATGTATCCGGATTACCCCTAAACTGTAAGTGATCTCCCTCGGTTTGTGACTTATAAACAACAGGCGATTCCAGATTGGCAAACACCCAATCAGCTCCTTCTTTTATCTTGTCACGCAATGTTGATTCTACAATAGGATTCTTCTGCTTACCATAGCGTTGTCCTATCACACGACCTAACATTACATCACCAATGAACGATATTTTATTCATAATACTTCTTGCCGGTTAATCTTCTGAACATAATCTGAACTACGTAAGCACCAAGGAAGAAGAATGTTTCTAGATACCACCAAAGGGCACTACCTAAGCTTACCTTTCTTGTAAAAACACCAGCAATTCCCATCTTCTGAGCCCACTTTGGAGCCCCTTGTACAGAACCAGTAAGCAAACGGAAAGCACGCCCCACACCAATAGCAACCACCTTATTGGTATGAGTGCATAGTATCTGATCAAACTGGTCCTGTTTAGGTGCTCTCATAGCTGTCCATACGATATTAGCTCCGGACCCTTCAAGTCTCTTTGCAATCCCATTGTAGTCAAATTCCTCAACTGCACAGAATGGCAATGCCTCTGCACCTACTATGTTGGCATGATACTGCTCATTGTTCAGCCTCAGGATATCTGCAATCACATCCTCCGTATCACCAAGCAAATAATGCTTACACTTTGGATTAGCTTCACTCAGCATACTCATGAATAAAGCAGGACCATTAGTGCACTCGATATTCTTCAATCCCCACATTTTTCCAAGCCAAGTCAAAGGAGTACCGTCTGGCAGATTCATAAAACTACCATCCATCAATTTCTTGTATTGGTAATCCTTACCGGCAAAACGGATCATACGCATGTTAGATACACAGATATAACCACTTTTACCTGTAACTACAGCATCAGTTATCTTGTTTATGGTCTCCTTAGGATTCGTTACTGAAATCTTAGTAGAACCAATTCTAAAGAAATCTTGTTGATTATTCATATCTAATAATTGTTTATTGTAATTAGGTAGTGATTTCACTCCATACATCCTAAGTTTCCCCTGTCCTGAGCAAGCAGAAGGACCGAAGGACGGATTCCTCTATTCAATCATACCTGCTTATCCATTATAGTTTATTGTACTCTTCAATAGCTTTCTCCAAAATCATCAATGTCCTCTGCAAGTCCTCCTTGCAAAGCACATAAACAAGTCGTATCTGATTCTTTCCTAATTCCGGATTGGCATAGAAACCTAGTAGGAGCCATCATAATTACCTCCCCCATTATAGGTAACTTTTTGATACCCGAAGATTTTATACTAAATGTCTTCTCATCTACATAACAGAAATCAGACAAACACCAAGCACAGAACTTCTCAACATCATCTACAGGAAATTTGGCAACGGTATAGAATACTCTCATTGGTATAGGAGTATAACAGCCTTGAATGCGATTCACTTTCTTCAACACATCCAGTGCTTTCTGAGGCGTAGGTAAATCCGGCTGACCAATTCAGTCAATATATCTTCACGCCCTCATCCTCTGTTTTGTAGGACTTTATCACATACCCTACGAAATAAAGAAAATTATTTTATCTAATAATCTAAGATACTATCTAGATAGATTCTTTATGAATTATACTTTTCTGGGAGTTTCAGCCATTCACCAAATTTGCAGTTCCAATCTTGAGGATCAAATGGAGCCATTCCACTCCAATGAAAAAATGTCATCTCTCCAAAATAAATATGACCATCTATATCATAAAAGTCGACTCTGACATGAGGCATGCCGGCAGACAATATCTTAGCTAGTCTTTTCATTTCTTCGAAACCATTAGGACATGGTATCGGCTTAGTTGCATTAGGGTGTCCTCCTCTGAATGGAAGATGTTTGAAATCCATATCGAAGAAATCAAATTTTGTCTCTTCGTTTTTATCCTGTCGATCAGAAGCAATAAATAAAGCCTTTGGTTCACCATTGAAACAGAAGAACTTAAAATCCTTCAACTCTCCAGTCTCATCTTCCATATATTCCTCTGCAATGATTCTAGGCTTGACATCCTTATATGGCCACTCTCTAGAGAAATAAAAGAAATTTGATTTTAAAGAAGCCTCTATTTTTCTTTTGGCTTCTATTTTATTCAACTGAGATTTATCCTTGCATATAACAAGTCCTCCACTATCGTGAGTGCATTTTAACACAAATTGATTTGGAAGCGTATTGAAATCAATATCGTCAAAATTATCCCAGACACCAAGAGTTTTGATAATATGCTCTTCGCCTATCTGTTTTGCTATTATTGGCTTTACTTCGTACTTATCAACCAGTGCTGTATATTCTGGTCTTCTGTTATATAGTTTAAGCCACTGAAGCTTCTCGTTATACTTTTGAGGATTATCCAGATTCAATTTCTCTCTCAATATACGCCTATATTGGATTTTAAGATACAGTTTATCTGACAGTAACCTGCCAACATGTGTCCTTGTTATTAGTTCCCAAAGCACTTTATAACCAAAGTTCTCTGTATATTTATGAAAGGGATTATTCATTTTGCCAAATATCATTATATATGTTGATAGCCTGATTGTATATACTTTCAGGGTTATAATTGTTTACCGCTTCTTCGTAGGCATTATCCGTTAATTGTTTTCTATACTCTTCGTTATCAATAATTTTCACAAGTTCATTTGCAAATGCTTCAACATTGCCATCTTCAACTAAATCAAGACATTCTTTCCGGATATTGAAATATGGAACACCTCCAACTCTATACGCTACTATTGGAAGATGCATAAACATTGATTCGCGTATTGTGTTGGGCGAAACATCATTATGTGAAGGAAATGCTAACACTTTTGAACTTGCTGCAATTTTATATACATCATCATGATTATCTAGGAATCCCGTAAACTCTATTAAATCTGCAACATCTTCTTTGGTTATAAGTCTATCAAGACGTTCTTTATATTCTTCGACAGCTCGTCCGACAACAATTGTTTTTAAGTGTCTTCCTTGCTTTTTTAGATATGATATAGCTTGAATAAGATCTTCAATACCCTTGTCTTTGTTTATTCGTGCATAGAATACTACATCATATTTCTTGTCCATCTGATGGCAATCAAAAGGTGGGATCTTGGTTATAGCCGACAGGACATATTTTTTTTGTCCGTTTTCAAATGGCTCAAAACCATAATCCAAACCATAGTTAGTGACATATTTAACCTTAGTATTAATCATTTTCTCATACCTAATACGATATCGAGCATTTTGGTTTAAAAAATAGCTGGTTGACATCTTCAACAAATAAGCATATCCTTGAACACTTAATAGAACCGGTATTTTTGAGTCCAAATATGGAAGAATACCAACAGAATAGTCTGGGTTTTCAGATCCATACAGATGGATTAAGTCAGGATTTATTGTGTTAATAATTGCAGGAATCTTCTTTTTAGGTAATGCAAAATCTGTAAATAAGTTAACTGTACGTTCTGCCACTTTGTGAGGTTCATCGTGTTTTATGAACAATCTTACAAACGGAAATACGCAACTACACAAGAACTTTGGAGCATAATTAAAAAAGTGGAAATAAATACCATCTTTTTGGGTATCTACATCTGTATTAGATGCAAAATTTGGTGCTACAACATGCAATTCAACATCATTCTTATTTTTAAACAAATTTATTGTTTCTTGAACCCATGGTTGAAGTTCTCGGAAATAGTGTTTACTCCCTAGCATCTCTTTGGTATCCGAACTCCAATACATACTCAAAAGTACGACTTTCTTCTTTCCCATAATTTTACTACAATACCTTTATCATTTTTAAATATTCGGGCCATTCACCCATATCTTTCCATGAATCTTCACTAACAGGGAAGCAACCGACACGACCTCCACAAGCCTTAACTTTCTCCATCAAATGGGTGATGTGGAAGAACTCTCCCTCGGGGATCTCATCAATCAATTCAGGATTGAGAATATATACACCAGAGTTTACCATATAGGTATGTTCTGGCTTTTCCTTCAAATTAACCATCAAGCCGTCTTCACCTGTTTCGATAACACCATAAGGAATCTTGAAACTTTTAACCATTGTTACAATAGTCATATCATTATGGTTGTTGGTATGATAGTCGTACACATCACGATAGTCCTGTTCGTTGATGCTATCACAGTTGCTCACGAAGAATGGAGTAGTTATCTTTCCCTTCAAAAGCGATACACTACCGATAGTTCCAAGAGGCTTGTCCTCCATGAAGAATTCAATATCGTACTTATGATCAAGCTGAGAAAGGTAATACTCCATCATATCTGCCTTGTAGTTGACAGACATATAGAACTTATGACAGCCAATACCCTCAAACTGATCCATAATAACCTCAAGGATAGTCTTGTCGCCCACTGGTACAAGTGGTTTAGGGATTACGTTGGTGATTGGCTTTAAACGAGTACCCTTACCTCCTGCCATGATAACTACAGGCAAGTCTATTTTTTCGCGAACCTCAGCTTGAGTAGTACCCTCAAACACATCTGTCCAAAAGAGAACCTGGATGATCTCTCCATTATCGTTGAGGATAGGCATGCAGTCAATCTGCTCCTTGAACATAATTGCTTTGATGTTTTCAATATCATCCCTTTCGTTTGCATAAATCTTATCACGATCAAGGATGTTGTTCACTTTGGTGGTCATCAATACATTCTTGATGATGGCACGCTGGATGTCGCCAATAGTAAGGATACAATCAAATCTGCCTCCATCAAAAACAAACAAGAGTTTGGTATGGCACTCATCCATCTTCCTAAGAGCAGAAATCATTGTGATGTCAGCACTAATGATCCAGTCTTGTATTTTTCTGAGATTGCTCATTATATTATTGCCATGAATGATTCGAAGGTTCAAAAGGTTATACTCACAAATCCCTCGAACGCTTCGAACACATTAAATAGAATTTATCCGTAGATTTCCACAATGCCCTTCTCAACTGTATCACAGATAAAGTCAACCTGCTCCATTGTGAGAGCTGCATACATTGGGAGAGTTATCTCGTTATCGGTACAGTAATCGGTCTGTGGAAGGACTGCGCCGAACTCCTTGTAAATAGAGAAGTGGTGTGCTGCAGGATAGTGAACAGAAGTTTGGATACCTGCCGCATGAATATACTCACGAAGGGTATTACGCTTCTCTTTGGTAGAATTGAGAATTACGATTGGGAAGATGTAGTTAGAGGTGAACTCTTCGCAATCAGCAAATGGAACAGCGATGCGTGGATTCTTAGTAAGACGCTCTACATAGCGCTTACGGACAGAAATACGAGTCTCTAAGTCGCACGGGAGCTTTTTGAGCTGCTCTATAGCGATGGCAGCACGAATATCATCCATACGGAAGTTGTAGCCGAGGCAAGTGATATCGTACTCAGTAGCGTGACCTGATGCTCGCTGGTAAGACATAGTGCTCATGCCGTGAGAACGGATAAGACGGGCCTTAGCTGCCATCTTCTCATTGTTGGTGATAAACATACCACCCTCACCGGTAGAGATGTTCTTGTTTGAGAAGAACGAGAACGAAGCGCAATCGCCAATAGTTCCAAGCTTCTTGCCTTTATACTCAGAGAGAGGGCCATGGCAAGCATCCTCGATGACTTTGAGGTTGTGCTTGCGAGCAATCTCCATGATAGCGTCCATATCTGCAGGAAATCCAGCCATGTGAACAACAACGATACCCTTGGTGCGAGGAGTGATCTTTGCCTCGATATCCTTAGGATCGATGTTGATATGGTTAGGACCAACGATGTCAGCAAATATAGGAGTTGCACCTACATAACGGATGCAGTTGCAGCTGGCAGCAAAAGTGAGTGATGGGCAGATAACTTCATCGCCAGGGCCGAAGCCACAAACCATACAGCAGACATGGAGTGAATCAGTACAGTTGGACATGCTGACAGCATACTTCACCTTCCACATGTCGATGAACATCTGTTCGAGTTCTGCGTTCTTAGGACCGGTAGAGATCCAACCAGACTTGATAGTGTCGTAAGCTGCCTGAGCTTCGCGCTCGTCGAAGTTCAGATTAAATAAAGGAATTTGATAAGCCATAATTGTAATTATTTAAATCTGTTGATATTTCTAATAAATACTTGTATAGTGGCGCTTGCATAACTGCTTCTACTATCTTTTCGTCACCAAGTAGTTCTTTCAATTCTGTAAGAGTCACTAAATGAATCTTAATATCTTCAGTTTCTTCTAATTGTTTTTCTTGAACCTTCTTGACACCTTTTGCAATAAATGAATGGCAAGTATTATTCATACCACTTGTATTGGGTATAAATTGACCGAAATATGTCCATTCGCCTCCTGCATATCCAGACTCTTCAAGGAGTTCCCTCTTTGCTGCATCAATAGGTTGTTCTCTTTCAGATACATTTCTTGCAGGTAGCTCAAAGCAGACCTTTTGTACCCCATGTCTATATTGTTCTTCAATGATAAAATTACCATCATCTGTTATTGCAATAACATTAACCCAATCATTGGCTTCAACAACATAGAAATCATCCATCTCAACTCCAGAAGGCATTATAACATGATCTTTTCGAACCTTGAGCCATGGACAAACAAAAGCGTAAGCACTTTTAAGTAAGGTCCAGTTCATTACATTTTCTGATCTAAGTTCTTTCCCTTTTCCTCATGTTCGAAGTTAGGGATGAAGGTCTTTATTGCCTCTACCACCTGGGCTTTCGTGAAGTTTGCTGACTGGAAGATTCCCTCAAGCTCTGTGAAGAAGGTATTGACCTCTTCCATGTTTCTGCGGGTGGTTTGCTCTACTACACCAAGTGCAGAGAACCGCTCCATGTTGATCTTCTCGCCAGGGACATAGAACTCCTCGTATGCCTTTTCTCCAGTGGTGTCCGACTTGAAGTATACGACTGGATAGTTCTCGGTATCATAGTCCATCTCGGCAGCATATTTCTTTGCTTCAGGATCGTTGCCGCACTCTACCTTGGTGAGGCCTTCTGCCTTTACGAAATCATCACAGATAGCAGAGAAAGTGAGCATCTGGTCTTCACCAAGTTTTGGGAAGAAGACTTCGCCACCATTGCCAAGGATACATGCGAGCATACAGATTTGGCCGCTCTCCTCAGGCGAAACAAAATAGCGCTTTACGTCTGATGGAGCAGCAAGTGGCTGCTTCTTCTGGAGACGATGAATCCATCCGTCAGGAAGCGAACCGTTAGAGAAAGCCACATTGGCGAAACGTGCGGTAGTAACCTTGAAGTGAGTATTGTATGCCATCACGAGATCCTCCATGATGCGCTTGCTGGCTCCCATGATGTTGACTGGATTTGCGGCCTTGTCGGTTGAAACACAGAAGAAGTGCTTTGGAGGATAGACGGTCAAGAGGTCCATCAGCTTCTTTGCCTTAATATCGTTGTTCTCGATGAGAGCCTGAACGGAATACTTGTCCTTCTCGGAACGAACGTGCTTGTGAGCTGAGAAGTTGGCAACGATGTCGAAGCCCTTCTCCTCACGGAAGATGCGCTCGAAGATTGGGTCGGCAAAATTGAGGGTGTAGCAACGGAACTCGTCCGGAACAAAGAGACCTTCGGTAGAACGCACGTCACGCACGAGTTCTGCAAGACCGTTCTCGTTAAGGTCAACGACAACAACCGAAGCTGGTTCGAAACGCAGAACTGCCTTGATGAAACTGGAACCGATGGAGCCGGCACCACCAATTACACACACTTTCTTGCCCTTGATCTCGCGGGTGAGAGTCTCGGCATTTGCCTGAATGTCCACCTCGAACATGGAGGTTGAACGGAAGGTGACATGGTCACCTATAAATTTATTTAAATTGAACATATTTCTTCAATCTACGTTTTATTGTCGGAAACATTATATGCGAAAAGAAATGGAGGAAGTCATACTTTGAACATGCTTCTACTGCGATTGGCTCTTTATTAATTGGGAACTCTTTTTTATCAAAATCTACAGGATTGCTCATAGACAATTGTACCGTATGATGAACTCCAGATACACCAATATCCTCAACCATATTTATACAAGGTATGACAGCAAGACCATTATTGACTATTACATTATATTCAAATACAAAATCCCAAGGATAGAACTTGTCCATCTTACAAAAGACTCTGTTTAATAGTTTCTTTCTCCAGATGTATTCTATAGGATTAGCATAGTATTTCTTTAATACAGTATTTTTTATAGTAGGCCAATCTTTCATTTCTCTATCCATACTTTTCCATCTATCTCTCCATGAACCCCAGCCATAAATATGAATGTTCTTAGAAAAGAAATAATCCAAATTAGAAGGGTTATATTGAGGTGTAAAATTATCTCCACTAATCAACCAAACACGTTGATTACACTCATATTTGGGTAGTAGTTTATCAACATAATCGAAAAAAGCACGAGAAGCTTTACAATCTTCTTCGATAACTATTCCTCTCTCCTCATTATCAAATAACCAGTCTATCGCACCCCATAAGGATGTATAAACATCAACATACTCTTCTCGGAACCATGTTATTACCTCACATTCCCAGTTTATTTGACTAATATAGGAGCGGATTTCGAGGTTTCGCTTCACTTCATCAGGTTTATCATCTCGAGCTTTATTGCTGTAGAAATACAGTTTCTTTGGTTTTGCTGCTTTGATTGCTGCAAAAGATTGACTCGCATATTCTGGACGAGCAAATGTGATATATAGTACCGGAGTTTCTACCATATTCATCATATTTTGAAAATGTCCTCGATTTTTAAATTAGGTAAAGAGCCCAATTCATTCATTAACTTACCGCCATCGATGTAAAGGCTCTTGATGTCACCATCTCTGCGGACTTCCTGACCAAAGAACTCATCTTTACAAGGAACGTTATAGATGGCAAAGAGTCGCTCGATAAGGTTTCGGATGCTCAGAAACTCACCACCACCCATGTTATAAACACCTGAAGCAATATGTTTGCAGATAGCTTTATCTACAGTCTCTATCATCTCTTCAAGGGTAATGAACTGACGTGTCTGGAGACCTGCACTAAAGTTTGGTGACTGAGGGTTCTTATCGGCATTGTAATCCTGAAGATACTGAAGGGTATAAGGAACAAGGCGTGTTCCTGGTTTCAGATCATCCTCAGAGAACATGTTTGGAAGAATGAAGTGATAGAAAGTATAGTCTGCGGAAAAATCCTTCATGTAACGTCCATAGAGACGTTTACTCAAACCATAGTCGTTGGTTACAGGAAGTGTAGAGCAGATTACCTCATCTTCAGAAAAGACCTTACCATCTTCGCTATTTAGACCAATTTCCATGTATGAACCAAAGGATACATAGATTCCCTTGTAGTCATGCTTCTTAAGTTGCAGTGTGATCTCAATAGGCGCACTCACGTTGAGAGAGTACATCAAAGACGAGTCTGTCTGCAAGGCTGCCTGCACGCCAGCACCTGATGCATATACGATTACATCAGATGCGATAAGTGTATCGTAGTCAAGTATATCCTTCAAGAGGTTCACTTGATAGAAATTATCACACTCGTAGCCTTTTGGTACATCAAGACCATAGACATCTACAGTAACGCCCTCTTTGGCATAATAATATTTTGTGAGCGCAACGGAAAGCATTCCGTTAGCACCAATGATAGAAATTTTCATTTATGTTCACCAATTAAATTTGAATCTATCGTACGAATAGCAGGAATTATTGCACAAGTGACTATCAGAGAAACGGTTCCTACGACAATGGCTTGAAGATTATATGACTCTAAATAAGGCGCTATGATATAATTATATGTCATATTAACTACACCTACCACAAGGAGGTGGAATGCATAAATAGGTAATGTTAGCTTGCCATACTTAGCAAACAACGAATTATCTATCATTTTTGCTATAAGCAAAGTCGCACTTCCAAGAAAGACTGATGACAAGATGAAATAAATATAGTTACCATAATTTCCATAAGACATAGCAGTTAAATGGTTGCATCCACCATTTAGATTAAAGAAAAGCATCCCAAATAACATGAGTAAAACAGTATTTCCTAATAATACTATTTTATTCCCAATAAGTTTGTGGGATTTATCTAATATTACTCGAATCAGATGACCTATATACATTAAGGTAATACCAGAACACGCTACATTAAACCCGAATGGCATTCCCATTTTGGGTACTCTTTCATTGCTGAAATAGACAGAGATTATTGTCAATGTTACAACTCCTACAGGCATTAACCATTTGACCTTCTCTCCAACTATCGATAACGAATTGTATAATAAAACTGCCACAAAATAGCAAGGAAGAAACCAAAGATGAGTTGATGTTATAAAACCCAATGATTGAATACTTCCATACGCTATATGAACAATGGAATTTGGGGAAATTTGAACACCGAATATAAATGCAAGTAAAAAATAAGGAACTAACACTCTGTAAACCAGTAATTTACCCCCCACATTAGATATTGAATCAGACTCTGTTCTCTCTTTGTTTTATGTACATAGCCATACAACATAAAGAAAAGTTGCACATGGAAAGCAAACAAAAAGAAACATATTCCTGATTTCATGCAACTATGGGAGATAATCACAAACCATATTGCTAAAAACTTTGCCGTATCTACGTATGATAGTCTGAAATCAGCCATTAACCAATAAATTTGTTAATCTCCTCTACACAGAGGTCATATACATTTTCTGTCTTATAGCGCTTGTACCAATCTGAGGTCAGTACAGCAGTCTGCTTGGCATTTAAGCGAGGGTACCAACCGAGGCGGGTCTTTGCCTTGTTAATGTTCAGCATCAAGAGGTTTGCCTCATGGAGCGCGTTAGGATCTGATATATCTTTGAGTTCACCAAATCCGAAGTTTTCAATGATAGCAGAAGCAATCTCCCAAACAGTTAATACGCTCTCCTGTTCTGGACCGAAGTTCCAACCTTCGCAATATTCAGTTGGGTTTTCCCACATCTTCTGAGCCAGCAACATGTAGCCAGAGAGAGGTTCAAGAACATGCTCCCATGGGCGAACAGCCTCAGGTGAGCGGATGTCGATAACTTTGGTCGTTTCGAGGGCACGAATACAATCTGGAATGATACGATCCTTAGCCCAATCGCCACCACCAATTACATTACCAGCCCGTACTGATGCAAGGCTGACGGTATGCTTCTTGCCATAATCTACAGGATTGAAGAACGAACGACGCCAAGATTGGATTGCCACCTCACAAGCACCCTTTGAAGAAGAATATGGATCGTAACCTCCGAATGGATCGGTCTCAACATAACCCTCCAACTGCTCGCAGTTGTCATAACACTTGTCGGTAGTGATCATCACACCAACCTTCACGCTCTTGGTGGCACGAATAGCCTCCATGATGTTGATGGTACCCATGACGTTCACCTCGTAGGTCTCCACTGGAATCTCGTACGATAGGCGTACGAGCGGTTGAGCAGCTAAATGGAAGACAATGTCTGGCTGATATTCTGCAAAGATTTCCTTCATGCGCTTGCCATCACGAATGTCTGTACGAATGTCTGCCTTGATCTTGTTACCGATGCCCGAAAGAACAAAGTTGTCACGCTCTGAGAATGGGTCGAGACCTACACCTACTACCTCAGCTCCAAGTTCGTGAAGCCAGATACAAAGCCAAGAACCTTTGAAGCCAGTGTGACCTGTTACAAGTACTTTCTTACCTTTAAAGAGGCCATTATATATGTCAATCATAACTTTCTTATTTATTCTATTGTATATGCTATTGTATCCTTTGGATTATAAAGTTTGTCTGTGTAAGCCAAAAGAATGAAATCCTTATCGCTATTGTTCACCACAATATGAGCCACATTATTGGGGATGAAAACAGTAATTGCCTTTTCAAGAGACATCTCAATGTCCTTGCGCTCATGGGTCTCCATATCCTCCAGTTTGAGGATAGCACTTCCCCCAATAATAGTAAACCACTCAACAGCCTCTGGATGATAGTGTCCACCCTTTGCTTGTCCTGGTTTTCCCATAGTAAGATAGACCTCACCGGTATGTAAAGGAATGCCTTCCTCGGTTCCTGTAATAGCCTTCAAGAACCAACCTCTATCATCAGCAATCAATCTACGCTGGATGACATGTACTTTATCTATTTGGCTCATATTATTCTCCCTTTGTCATACGATTACGGTACTCAAGATTAGGAACAGTTCTGTCCCAACGCTTCCATGTAGCTTTATCCTCTGCAAGCAATTTCTCAAGTATATTCTTCTCACGAATATTGTCCATGCACTGCCAAAAACCAGTATGGACATATGACATCAGTTCACCTTGCTCTGCCAGTTTCACAAGAGCAGTCTTCTCAAATACGCAAGCATCTCCGCCCTCAAGCAAATCAAAAATTTGAGGTTCAAGCACCATATAACCCGCGTTGATAGGAGCACCATCAGCAGCATTTTTCTCTCGGAAAGACTTTACAGCACCCTCCTCAATGTCCAACACACCTTTGTCCTGAGCCATCTTGACGGCTGTAAGGGTAGCAAGCTTGCCATGGCTCTTGTGAAATTCGATCAACTTGTCAATCTCCACATCGCACACACCGTCGCCATAGGTCATCAGGAATGACTCATTACCTACATACTTCTGGATACGCTTGATACGACCACCTGTCATTGTGTTGTAACCAGTATCAACTACAGTCACCTTCCATGGATCCATGTTTGTCTGGTGAACAGTCATCTCATTCTTTCCATTTCGGTAATCAAAGGTGATATCAGAGTTATGAAGGAAGTAGTTAGCAAACCACTCCTTGATATACTCCTGCTTGTAACCAGCGCAGATGATAAACTCAGTATGTCCATAGTAGGCATACTCCTTCATTATGTGCCAAAGAATAGGCATACCGCCAATCTCAATCATTGGCTTTGGTTTGAACTGAGATTCCTCAGAGATGCGGGAGCCGAAGCCACCGGCAAGGAGAACTACTTTCACTATATTGTCTTTATTAATTGTTCATAATCTTCTAGAACCATATGAGCTCTTGATATCTCGGAAAACTGGCCATTCTTCACATACTGATACCCATTCCATGCAATATTGCATAATTCTGTTTCATGCCCGAGATAGTACTCAATTTTCTCAATAAACTCATCAATAGTGTCGAATAACAACGCGTTTTCATTATCCCTAAACAACGATGATGTTATCTTCGTCCTTTGCTGTAATAAGGCTGTTCCAGAGATAGGTATTTCAAAACATCGTCTGGTATATTCATCTCTGTTGGCTGTAGAGAAGAATGCTAATGCTATAGAGGCAGACTTTATGGTATTTACGTATTCCTCACCCCTTATAATATTATGTAATTTTTCTATCGGCCAATTATTTGCAATAAAAATTTCCTTCCAGTTATCAGGTCCATATATGTGGAAATTTATACCCCTCTTAAATAACTCGTTAAAATAAGTTATTCTCTGATCGTCTTCATAATGGCCTAAAAATACAACTTGACCATTCTTTTTACTAAGTTGATCTTGTGTATATTCCTTTAAATCTGTCTTTGAATAATAGTGCGACATGTATAATTTGGCTTCTTTCGCACCCCATTGCTTTGCCTCTTCAATATTAACAGGACGATATACGTATGTAATGTCAGCATATTTCACGCACCGCAAATAATGGAAGCTTTTTAATCTCCTATGAAGAGTTTTACGGAAAGGATCATCGTTGTGGTAGATAAAAATCTTCATTTGAGGGTACTTATGTTTTAAGTACCGAAGTACCCCCGCAAATATGATTTCAACTCGATACAGGAACAAACAATCTGGCTTAATGTCATCCACAGCCTGTTTTACTATTTTACTATTCTTATATGCAACGCATTGATCCCAAGAATGTCCATTAAGCAACACAACTCTATGTGCATCCTGATTGATTGATTCAAGACCACTTGCCAGTGCCTCTTGGTACATCGGGTATAAGTATATTCC
This sequence comes from Bacteroides caccae, assembly GCF_002222615.2. Taxonomy (NCBI): domain Bacteria; kingdom Pseudomonadati; phylum Bacteroidota; class Bacteroidia; order Bacteroidales; family Bacteroidaceae; genus Bacteroides; species Bacteroides caccae. The sequence continues at coordinate 4,542,753 of NZ_CP022412.2, forward strand.
CGCTACAATTATTTTCATATTTATTAAATTGAGTATATTTTATTATATTCCTCTCGGCCGAGTACAAATGCTATCGCAATCATATAATACCTACAATCTGCTCCTGTAAATCCATCAGAAATACAAGAACGTGTAATCCAAATAATAATCGCACTAGATAGCATGTATCTTTCACAAGGAGTCAAACAGGTTTGTTTCGACAATGATTTTCTTAAAAAGGTCAAAAGAATTAATAAGTAAACAGCAGCTTCAACTAAACCTGCATCCAATAATATCTCTAACCAATCGTTGTGTGCATCAAATCCAACAAGATCGACTGCTTTCATGAATTCCTCACCAAATAGTTGAGCATGAAAGTCCAGAGAAAGCCAGTACTCCCAAAGAATAAGGTATATATTCTCGCGGCCGGAATAATTGCCCTCACTTGTATTGTCGATTTTTATCTGCAAATTAACATTGGTTGAGTATATATAGTATAGCACACCAGCTGCGGCTAACAACATCAGAAGAATTGGAATGATTTTTATCTTTCCTGTGTTCTTGTCTTTAGAATAATAATATAACATTATTAAAAAAGATGCGAGTGCAGAGAGCATCGCTCCCCTTTTAGCGGACAAAAAGGAGATTGCGACAAGTGCCAATAATAAGTAGAACAATGTATTTTTTCTATCCCAAACAACACCAACAAGCGGCATTAAGCAAACTAGGGGATATGCCGCATTTACAGAAGATCCATGAACCGTATCAAATGAAAATCCAATATATGAACTTAAAAAGTTAATGAAGTTAACAATGAGCAGTATTATAAAAAACACTTTGAGTCTTTTATATGTTAAGCACCCTGAACGAGACCAAAAATAGAACGGATAAAAGAGCAAAAAAAACACAATAGCAGGAGTTAATAGCTCTGTCGTATTTCTGGTTGAATATGAAGACTCTTGAAAAACCTGTTTGCGACTGAAAAACCAAGCAAGAAACCAGATGGCAACAAATACCCATAATAGATGAGAATATTTTGGGAGATTACCACTACCTATCAATCTGAAGAGATAATATATAGATATACCAACTATTGCAAAGAATAGCAGTATTCCATAATTAAAAATAAAATGCGAAAAAGGTGCAACTAGAATTAAGAAGCACAGTATCTTCATCAATGTCACATCTTGGTTTGTATATTGTAATGGTGTAGTCATTTTACTTTTTTATGATTGATTTTAAGTCCAAGAGATTTTCTCGTTCTGAAGGCACTAAATATATAAATCCAAAATATAATACAATGCAGATGAAAATTGAAACGAACTGCCAAGCCACTCCATCAGATAGTGTTCTAATGTAATAACCTACAAGTCCCATAAGAAGAGATGCTATTGTTATAGACATTAAATTCTTCAGCATCTTTAATGGGGAGATCTCTATATAAACGGCCAACAATATTATATTTACAAAAACTGCTTCAATTCTGACAAGAGATCTGCCAATGTATAATGTTTCAAAGCCATATCTGATACATACTATTACTACAGGTACGACTGCAATAAGGTGAAGTATCTGCGATAATGATGCTATATTGGGTTTTCCTTTGGCTCTATATGCTTCACCCGCGAACTGAGAAAATACCAAAACAGGTGCATTAAGTAAGCCCCAAAGGCCAACAAAACCTGCGGCTTCACCCCATTGGCCACCTAACATTATGCTTGTAATTAAATCGCTATACACATAAATACCAACACTCATGGGAAAAATTAGGAGTGCTGCCGATTTTTGAAATTTGAAGTAAGTGTTATCAAAATTTTGCTTATCATTCTGGTAACGTGATAATGCGGAAAAAAGCACTGGTACCAATATGCCTACTACAATGTTTGTAACTTGGTTTACTATAGATATTGATGTTCTGTATAATCCTAAATAGTACGAATCAAGCGCCTTTCCTACAATAAATAAATCTAAGTACAGGGTTAGCCATACCAATATTGATTCAGCAATAGTCCATATTGTAAAGGACAGCATCTCCTTAAGCTGTTGGAAGCTATAATATAAAGTCGGTTTCCATTTGGATTTCGAAGTTAAGATTACCGCATTTACAATATTGGAACTGATAGTACCAATAATAAGAGCCCAATAATTTTTGTAAATAACTGCTAGCGGAATGGTAATCAAGAGCGGTACCATCAAAGCTGCCATTCTTACATAGAACAGTGTTTTAAAGTCGAAGTCCCTTTTGAATAATGCAGACTGAATGCTAGAGAACCCTGTAAGAGGTATGGAAATGCATGCTATCATCAACACATTACCTAATCCTGAGCAACCAACGACTTCTGCTAAGTCATTACGGAATAATGCGATTGATAACCATATAAGACATGAAACAAAAAGATTAGACCAAAATGCAACAGTTGTATGCTGAGAATGTTCTCTCTCATCTTTAAATTCATGTTGAATAAGATATTTTTGAAATCCGGCATCGGCAAATATCTCCGAGAAGGAAATAACAATACTAATTGTAGCTACAACGCCAAAAGCCTCTGGAGTTAGCAGTCGCGCTAACACCATGGAAGTAATTGGATTGATTAGCTTAGCTACAATCTCAGTTATTGACGACCATTTAGTCGCATTCTTTACCTTATTTGAATCAACTTGAGCCACGGTCTGTTTTTTATCCGATTAATAAACGTCCAACTTTACTCTTCCTAAATAAAAAGGTTAGTAAATAAGAACTAGTAATTGTAATTAACAATGCGATGAGAGGTAACTCCAAAGCAATTTTCGTTTAAGTTTTTGAAACACGCTGGCACTCCCCCCCTATAAGATATTTATTAACAACAATATAGCATACAATAATGCCAAGAAAAGCAACTATTAGATGGACAACTTTCACCATGACCTTCACAATAGGAAGTACAAATTGAAACATCTCGACTTCATTATTGTCTATATATTCTTTAGTGTAATTACAAATAATAAATAGCAGGAAATACATGATAACAGTAATCACAATGTTTTGAGTGTTTACACATTTCCTAAGGACAATATGTCTATATTTGTTAATTTCGTAACCCAATAAAAAGAAGGGGGTATAATATAGAACAAAAGATAAGTTAAGCGGTAAGTGTATAGTTTGTATTATTGCAGCAAGACATGCTAAAGCAATAAACATACATTTGAATAAGGTATCGGGAAGCTTTAGAAGTAATGAAGCAAAAAGAAATACACCAAACAACATCGGTAGATACCATAGATGTCCTGCACCTGTGATCAAATACTGAATAATTTCCAAGCAGGATAAAGACTTGTCTCTGTAAAATAACAACATATATGCAACACTAAAAACTATCGCCGGAATATATAGTCTCCGAAACTTATTCTTAATTAGGCTTAGTGTATTGTTGCCCTTAGAACTGCATTGTAAATAATATATGTATCCGGAAAAGAATACAAATAGCTCCAGAGAGAAGCTAATAGCAAATTTGGCAATCCACCAATAAGCCTTTATGTCTTGAAAGGCAACTGGGGCATCCCATTCGTGCATATAAATAATAAAGGAATGGTAAATGACTATCAGCAAGATTGCTAACGGTCTTAATAATACCACATCCTGTAAAATTTTCTTTTCTGTTGCCATTTTTCTATATATTAAGATGTGCTTTACCAAGATTTTATGTTAATGTGCGGAGTAATCATTAAACCAGAGTTCCACGCACCTTCTATGATATTCAAAAGAAGACCTGCATCACTAGCAATGCAACTTTTCTTAATAACCGTTCGGTGATAAGGTCCACCAAACAGCATCGACTCTGAAAAACACCGATGCATTTGAAAAATTATAATTTTGATTGATTAAACTTTCGCCTGAGAATTGCTTTTTATCCAGTTCTGGGGAAGCAATTCACTCAATTTTTCTTTTGGAGTTAAAGATATCTTATCGAGGACATCAGATAACCATTTCTCCGGATTAATACCAAGTACCTTGCAGGCTGCAAAGAATGTGTACATCACTGCAGCATAATGGCATGGCTCGTCGTTCTGACAAGACAGATGATTCTGTTTTCCCATGACTAAAGCACGAATAGACGATTCCGTAGTGTTTATTGTCCACTGGAACCATATCAATAATCCATATAAGCTGTCAGTTCATCATAGTGACGGATTATATAATTACAAGCCTTATGCATCTGGCTGTTGGGGGGCACATCATTTACAGTGAAAACACACCAAGCTAACAAAGACTGCCAGACTATTTCTGCATTCGATTTCCAGTAGACAATCTTATCCGCACCGATAAGGCACAATTCCTTGATTTGGTCTTCCACCCCATAAATGCTTCTGGAAAGAGAAGCAAGACCTAAATTTGATAAAAGTACATTTTCAGTCTTTGCCCGTTCGAATTCACGACTAGCATGGGCGGAGCAGCGACACACCACTCTGCCTGTCTTGGCTATCCAGTCATAGCTCTGGCAGCCGTCACATAAAATCAGGTTTCCCCTCCGTAAGCACTCAATAGCATCCACCCTCTTAAAAATCAAGAAGATGAACTTTTGAGCAATTAAAAAGTTAACAATTTATAATGTATTACACAGCCATTGACATAGGAACAAGGTCGTCATAATTCTCATTCCCGTCCAGCAAAAGCTTAATTGTTGTTGCGATATAGCCACGGGCATTAAGACCTACATTCTTGCAGGTTTCAATAAGAGTGAAAAATGTCAGTGCTGTTTCAACGCCCTCTTCAATACTAAAAAACAATGAATTTTTTCGATGTATTGTAAAAGGTCAGATGGTTCTTTCAACAAGCATATTATCTATGGTATACCGACCATCCTTCCTGTAATTTTGAAGCTCTTCCCAGCCGTTGATCATATAACTGAGTGACTTCCTCATCATCTCACCATAATGTTTCCGTTTACTGTTCAACAGTTTCATCGCCCTTTCATATATGGAAGTTAAAATGCGAGTCACATCATCCTGACTTCGTCGTTTCTTTATCTCGTGAGGCTTTAACCGTTTCAGGATGCATTCAGCTTCTACCATATACAATTCACCTATTTTCTGGACAAACTATTCGGCATTCGCATCCTTGTTTACCTCCTAGGTCATAGCAAACTTATTGCGCACATGCACCCAACAGAGAATTAACTCATATTGGGGAAGTACTTCACATAACGGATTATTTTTTTGGGGGTCCATTAATATCATGGATTGGCTTTTCCAGATCATTTTTTGTAAAATAGTCTTCATCTGTACCACTTTGACCGACAATCCTCCGTCTTGATATCAACTGCATAGGGAACAGGCTTACCGTTAAGATTACATCCTTTAATGTAGAGTCTTCTCGTCCAATAGTAACTCCATAATAGCCCTACAGAGGTCCTCAAACTGCGTACCATTGAGGGCAGAAAGATCTTTACAATAGCCAATTTGAATTACTTAGCGAGAATTCTTGTATGCATGGATATAATGTTGACTTTGACAGTCTATCTTTTGTGTTGCTTTATATAGTTATTATCATGAAGTACCACAACTGGCCCGTTAAAGTAGTGCAAAAAAAATAAACAGTTTAGAATAAAATACATACACTATTTTTTCATATTCCCGTAGTACTTAGCATACCACTCTGCAAACTTTCTCAATCCCACACGTAGTGATGTTGACGGTTTAAATCCAAAATCTTGTTCCAAAGGAGTCGTATCAGCATATGTCACAGGTACATCTCCGGGTTGCATCGGTACTAGTTTTTTGTGGGATTCAAAGTCATAGTCGTTGGGAAGTACACCTGCACGAATAAGTTCATCCTGAAGGATTGTTACAAAGTCTAAAAGATTTTCTGGAGAATTATTGCCGATATTATATACTTTATAAGGAGGAATTGGTAATCCATCATCACCATTTTTCTTTTCAGGAGCATGCTGCATGATACGGACAACGCCCTCTACAATGTCATCCACATAGGTGAAGTCACGTTTACAATTACCATAATTGAAAACCTGAATGGTCTCGCCCTTCAACAGTTTGTTAGTAAAACTAAAGTAAGCCATATCGGGACGTCCACAGGGACCATAGACAGTGAAAAATCGCAAACCAGTACTTGGTATATTGTAGAGCTTACTGTATGCATGAGCCATTAACTCATTGCTTTTTTTAGTAGCAGCGTAAAGTGATACAGGATTGTCTACCTTATCATCAGTGCTATAAGGCACTTTCTTATTGCTTCCATATACACTGCTTGAAGAAGCATATACTAAGTGCTCCACACCATAATGACGACAAGCCTCTAGAATGTTATAAAAACCAATAAGATTACTTTCAATATAAGCATCAGGGTTAGTGATACTATAGCGTACACCAGCTTGTGCTGCAAGATTCACCACTACTTGCGGACGGTAATTAGTGAAGGCTGACTCTACGATTTCTTTCTTGGCAATATTGTCTTTTATGAAAACAAATCTGTCACCATAAACCGACAACTCCTCCAAGCGTTCATACTTTAAACGTACATCATAGTATTCGGTTATACTATCAATACCGATGACCTTTATGCTGTCAAACTCAGCCAGCAAACGTTTCACCAGATTGGCTCCAATAAAACCGGCTGCACCGGTCACTAAAACCACTTTATTCTCCAGACTGACGTTGTATGTTACCATAAAATTAATCCCTTTGGAAAATGTCACGAGTATATACCTTATCCTTCACATCGTCAAGGCATGCGTCGTAACGGTTAGCGATGATGGCCCGACTGATCTCCTTGAACTTAGTCAGGTTATTTACTACTTTTGAACCAAAGAATGATTCATCGTCTTGCAATGTTGGTTCGTAAATAATAACCTCTGCACCTTTCGCCTTAATACGCTTCATAATCCCCTGAATGGCACTTTGACGGAAATTATCTGAATTTGACTTCATGGTCAGACGATATACACCGATCACTATATTTTGTTCTTTGTGAACATCCCATTGACTGGACGCAGTGTAATAACCAGCTTTAGACAAAACCTGATCAGCTATGAAGTCTTTTCTTGTGCGATTACTCTCTACAATAGCGCTCATCATGTTTTGAGGTACATCCTGATAATTAGCCAATAGTTGTTTCGTGTCTTTCGGCAAACAATAACCACCATAACCAAAACTAGGATTATTATAATGTGTGCCAATACGAGGATCCAAACCAACACCCTGTATTATAGACTGAGAATCTAGCCCCTTCATCTCCGCATAAGTATCAAGTTCATTAAAATAGCTGACACGTAAAGCAAGATAGGTATTAGCAAACAATTTAACAGCTTCCGCCTCCTTCAAACCCATAAAAAGAGTAGGAATATCTTCCTTAATTGCTCCTTCCTGAAGCAAAGCGGCAAAAGTACGTGCAGACTTCTCTAGGGCAGGAATATCCGCAACAGCCTTGATTGCTTCATTTTCCTCTTTAAATTGTTCGCTCTCTATAAATTTTGGATAACCAACAATAATACGACTTGGATATAAATTATCATAAAGAGCCATACTCTCACGAAGAAACTCCGGAGAAAAAAGCAAATTAAACTTCTTTACTCCTTTACGGGCATATTTCAAATAAAGTCCCCGACAATATCCTACAGGAATAGTAGACTTGATTACCATCACAGCATCAGGATTGACACTTAAAACAAGATCTATGACATCTTCTATATGATGAGTATCAAAATAATTCTTCACCGGATCATAATTAGTAGGAGCTGCTATGACTACAAAATCCGCATCACTGTATGCTTGAGCACCGTCAAGCGTAGCAGTTAGATTCAATGCCTTTTCGGACAAATACTTCTCTATATACTCATCCTGAATAGGTGATTGTTTACGATTAAGCATATCTACTTTCTCGGGAATCACATCGACTGCCGTCACCTGATGATGTTGCGACAAAAGCGTTGCTATACTAAGACCAACATATCCGGTACCTGCAACAGCAATCTTTAAATCTTTCATATCCATTGTTGATTTATGTTAGTGTTATAGATTATTCTAATTATTTATCCAGAACCTCAAACCGCGGTGAGTTCTTCGATTTAAACTCCGGTACCACTTTCTTCATCAACCTCACCGTATCCATGATTTTTACTGTACGCGACAACTTCTCAAACTCCGCATAAGTGTCAAGAATATCAGCATATTCATAATGACGTACCTTAGCTATCATAATTTTCTTATTCTCTGTAGGAATCGTATTCTCCTTATCACTCAGGACTTCCTCATAAAGTTTCTCACCCGGACGTAATCCCGTAAACTTTATTTCAATATCTTCACCCGGACGATAACCGGCCAGTTCGATCATACGAGTAGCCAAGTCAACAATCTTCACAGCCTTGCCCATCTCAAAGACAAAAATCTCATTGCCCTCACCCATAGTAGCGGCCTCCATTACCAGGCGACAAGCTTCGGGAATAGTCATAAAGAAACGGATGATATCGGGATGAGTCACTGTGACAGGACCACCATTCTCGATTTGTTCCTTAAAACGGGGAATTACAGAGCCGTTACTACCCAAGACATTTCCAAAGCGGGTAGTGATAAATTTGGTATGACCTTTCACTTTTCCCTCACGAATAGCACATCCCAGACTCTGTACATAGATTTCTGCCAGACGTTTCGAGCATCCCATTACATTGGTCGGATTCACCGCCTTATCGGTAGAAACCATGATCATTTTCTCAGCTCCGTATTCCACAGCCATATCAGCAACCTGACGCGAACCGACCACATTGACCAGCACAGCTTCACAGGGATTTTCCTCCATTAACGGAACATGCTTATAAGCAGCAGCATGGAAGATTACCTGAGGGTGATAGATATCGAACACCATACGAAGACGCTCTTTCACGCGGACATCTCCAATGACAGGAACAAAATCAAGACCGGGATAATTCTTCTCAAATTCCAGACGGACATTATGCAGAGGTGACTCGGCAGAGTCAAACATGATCAGTTTCTTGATATTCATCTGAGCCAATTGCCGGCAAAGCTCGCTACCAATACTACCGGCAGCTCCTGTCACCAACACAACCTTGCCACAAAACTCAGTCATCACCTCCTCCATATTAATATGAATTTCTGAGCGACCCAGCAAATCCTCAATCTTGATAGGACGTACCCACTGGTGGAAACTTCCGTTTTCGTCAGCCTCACTAATACTCGGAGCTATCAATGTTTTCAACCCGTTTCTTTTACAATACTGAAGCAAACGTCCTTCCTCTTCACGGGTATTCTCATAGCGGGCAAACAAGATACCTCCGATACATTTCTTATGAATCAGTTTATTGAAGCACTCTTCATCTTTAAAAGAATAAACAGGAAGATCAGCCACACGCCGAATAGAATTACCTGTTCCATAAATGCAAAAACCTACAACTTTATAATGAGAACTGTTCAGTAACCGGACTTTCAATGCCACACTCTTATCATCAATACCATAAATCAGAATACGCATATTCTTTTTATTCAGTACATTCAGTAAGAATTCATAAACAATAATCAACTGCATACGAAACCCGACCATAACAATAAAAGTAAGCATAGCGTCAAACAGTACAAAAATTATTTTCTGACTGTTATGTAATCCCGTCTGTGGCAGAAGAAACCAAATGACAATGGCTATGCAGACAGCCTTTATGAGCACACTTCCCGCCAACCTCCATAATTCCTTCAACTGAGAAAAACGAATCGTATTACGATAAGTATGAAATAGAGTAGCCCCCAAAACACTCGATATAACTGAAACCGCCAAGATATGGAAAAGTGAAACTATTTCTTTGGAAGTTTCCGTAATATAATGAATGCCAATAAATGACACCCAAGTACACAGTAAAGCTATGAATGTATCGATTCCCAATACAACCCAATAGCTAAAGTAGTTTTTCTGTAAATAATGAATAAAACGGTCAAATGCGTGTTTCATAATTTAAATCCCCCAATTAATTATCATATATTCTTACAACGCTGATTATAAACAACTAGAATAATAGTATATAATCGTACATAATTATATTATTTCTATCAAATCAGGATTTACTTCTACACCCACCGAAAAGAAATTAGGCAGTTCGACAAGAAGACGTTTGACTTTAGAGCCACGGGTAGTAAGCAGACGGCCTTCATAACCTTCAAAAGGACCTCCAATAATACGGATCATACGACCATACATTGTATCGCTTATCTCTTCAGGTAAATAATATTTAGGATTTTCCGAACCTCGGACAGCACGTATAAAACGCTCCATATCCAAATCGGCAACCATCATAGGCTGACAATAACCGCCACCTTTCTGGTAACGATATTGAAGGGTCGGTATTTTACGAACAAACAGATCTAGAACTTCTCTTGTATCGTGGATAAAAAGCAGGTCCTGCATAAACGGTACTTCTTCACGAATTCGTTTGCCATTTTTCAACTTTAACCGCCATTGCATAGGAGTAAATACTTCTAGATGTTCATCACTGAGCTGCTTATAAGCAGGCAATTTAGCATTGGGACGTTTGAGGTCACGCATTACATACCAATGCATCCGTTGTTCATTCTTCAGAAGCGCCATAAAACCTCAAGACAATTATCCTAGTCCTGCCCGATCATATATAAAACTATATATCAAGCAGTTACAATCAAATTCCACAAAAATAAGAGATTCCTCCCCGTTATTATCAGACTGTTTCATCTTCACCATACAAGATGCATTCAAGGTCTATTTACAACCTTACTTCTTATTTCTCTCTATAAGATAAATAACAGGGTGTAAGTTTTAATTTAACAATTTAGATATCAAGCAATTACAATCATTATATAATTAATAATAATTAAACATTTGTTAAGTAAATCCTTCTCTAGAAGAAGCAATTACCCAAAATTACATCTGTTTTATGCTGTTATTTCCAATAAATTACGTACCTTTGTGCCCGTTAGTATTTCTCTTATAGAGAGAACTATATTTTGCTAAACAAATTTAGCTTATATCAATATTATCCCTTCTTGTAGTTATTTCTCTTTAATAACCAGTACGATATCATTATAGAATTAAGAATGATGCATAATGACTATTAAATCGTATCCGGATCCTGTTTTACTTTGTTATATCCTTACTTTAGGAAAGTTTTAATGTGCAAAAAAAAGTAACAGTAAATCATACATATCCTTTGATACATATTTCCGATTTACAGTTTCATGGCTATATGGTAGATTATCTTATCTCTACAATGATTTAAGAATAAGACTATTTGCCTTATCTACCAAAGAAGTATCCAATGAGGCGAGATAAATGCGGGTAGTGTTCTCCGAGTCGTGTCCCATAGCTTCACTGATAACAGACAAGGAAATATTTTTACTCTTGGCAATGCTAGCCCAGGCATGGCGGGCAACATACGTAGTTAAAGGTATAGATACCCCCAACCGCATCCCAAGTTTTTTCAGTTTTTGATTCACCAAATGGGCAGTTTTCTTGTACTGTTTCCTTCCGTCTACCTCCATATCTCGTATAATAGGTAACAGGTAAGGGCTCCCCTGAGTATCATACCTGTCAATTATTTCTTGCATTGGCTTCTCCCATTTGATAAATAATTGTTGCCCCGTCTTCTGCCGGCGATAAGACAGAATTCCGTTCTGCAAATCTTTCTTTCTCAAAAAAGCCATATCAATGAATGACATACCACGGGTATAAAATGAAAACATGAAAATATCTCTCGCATAAGCCAAAGAAGGACTCTTTGTCAGATCAAGTTCCTTTAAACGGCGAATCTCCTCTAACGGAATAGCACGTTTGACCGTCTTATCTATCCCTGTATAAACATATTTAAAAGGACTTCGCTGAACCGTCAAGCCCTTCTCCACAGCACGATTATAAATAGCCCGAAGATTCCGCATATAATAAGAGGTGGTATTCGGACAAATACCGGTAGACTTCAAATAACTCTCATATTTCATCATCAAACTGGAATCAACTTCTTCCAGCAGGACATCTTTCCCTTTCCGGAAACGTACGAAGCTGTTTAATGTAGTCATATAAGTTTCAGCGGTACGGTGTTTGCCAATTTGATTTAACTCCTTGATAAGATGAAGAGTAAAGGATATGAAACCACTATGCTCTGTGGATGCACAATAAAGTTCTACCAAACTATCTGAAGTATAAGCAATGCCTGAACGCTCAAGACGGGTAATAATATTCTTCAGCCTTACACTATCCTCCAACAGAGAATTTTTCAAAGAAAGCAAATAATCTCTCCGACTTTCACTGGTTACCGAAGACAGAACAACCTCCGAATGTACCGCGTCCCATTCCGCAGGAAACAACTTGTATCCGGTATGTATTTGTCTTACTATACGCTTATGAATCACTTGATAGAAAAGTGTACCTTCTTTCGTAGCGACGGAAGATGCACGGAATTTTACTTTTACTGTTGCCATACAAAATTATTTCTCAAAACAAATATAACCAAACGTAAACTTATAGATATTGAATGATCCGAATAAAACGTTTTATCCGAATTTTACAATAACCACTCTCCATAATTCACATTCCACTATTTCTTCACTACAGAACATACAATTATCGAAATAACTTGCCGCTTTACCTTATTTTAATAACTAATTCTTATTTTTTACGCAATATGTAACACTATCAGCCCTTAAAACAACACCACTAAATGCAAAAATCCCTCAATAATCTACTGATTATCAAGGGATATCCATGTGACCCCGGTGCGATTCAAACGCACGACCTTCAGAACCGGAATCTGACGCTCTATTCACTAAGCTACGGGGCCATTCTTTTTATGCGAGGACAAAAGTATAAAAAATCTTCTCATCTTCCTAATGATTCTTCTTTTTTTATAGTTATTAAAGTACCCACACCTGTTAACACTCTGTTATTTTGAAATGCTTTATAGCACATACTTTATCAATTTGACAATCTTTTAGAGAAATCTCAATACATATATCATTTTTATTCCTATCTTTGCCGACAATTAACATTTAACAAACCTATGAGTTACTTGATAAAACCTAAGAACTACAAACCGCTTCTCGACCTGAAACAGACCGAGCTGGGAATCAAGCAAATAAAAGAGTTCTTCCAATTAAACTTATCATCCGAACTACGCCTGCGACGTGTGACAGCCCCCCTGTTTGTGTTGAAAGGCATGGGTATCAACGATGATTTGAATGGAATAGAACGACCTGTTTCTTTCCCGATAAAAGATTTGGGCGACGCACAAGCAGAAGTAGTTCATTCACTGGCTAAATGGAAAAGACTGACCTTAGCCGATTATCACATTGAACCGGGATACGGTATCTATACCGACATGAACGCAATCCGCTCCGACGAGGAACTGGGTAATCTACATTCACTCTATGTAGACCAATGGGACTGGGAGCGTGTTATTACCGACGAAGACAGAAACGTAAACTTCCTGAAAGAAATCGTTAACCGCATTTATGCAGCCATGATTCGCACAGAATATATGGTATACGAAATGTATCCTCAAATCAAGCCGTGCCTGCCTCAAAAGTTACATTTCATCCACTCCGAGGAGTTACGCCAACTCTATCCGAATCTGGAACCTAAATGTCGTGAGCACGCTATCTGCCAGAAATACGGTGCCGTATTCATTATCGGCATAGGCTGCAAACTGAGCGACGGCAAGAAACATGACGGCCGTGCTCCGGACTACGACGACTACACAACAAACGGCTTGAACGGCCTACCCGGACTAAACGGCGACCTGTTGCTTTGGGACGATGTACTGCAACGTTCTATCGAACTTTCGTCTATGGGTATACGTGTAGACAAAGAGGCCCTGCAACGTCAGTTGAAAGAGGAGCACGAAGAAAAAAGACTGGAACTCTATTTCCACAAGCGCCTGATGAATGACACTCTCCCGTTATCTATCGGTGGAGGTATCGGACAGTCACGTTTGTGTATGTTCTACCTTCGGAAAGCACATATCGGAGAAATACAGGCCAGCATCTGGCCCGAAGATATGCGTAAAGAATGCGAAGAACTTGATATACACCTTATATAATTGCTATGAACGTACAGATAGAAGAAAGTTGGAAAACACATTTGCAACCGGAATTTGACAAGGACTACTTCCGCACACTTACAGAATTTGTAAGAAGCGAATATAGCCAATATCAGATATTTCCTCCCGGAAGGTTGATATTCAATGCTTTCAACCTTTGTCCTTTCGATAAGGTAAAAGTCGTAATCATCGGACAGGATCCGTATCACGGACCGGGTCAGGCACACGGACTTTGTTTCTCCGTTAACGACGGAGTACAATTCCCGCCTTCACTGGTGAATATATTCAAAGAGATCAAAGCAGATATAGGAACAGATGCTCCTACCACAGGAAACTTAACCCGCTGGGCCGAACAAGGTGTACTGCTGCTCAACGCAACACTGACTGTACGTGCACACCAAGCCGGTTCTCATCAAAACCGCGGTTGGGAGACATTTACCGACGCCGCTATTCGTGCCCTGGCAGAAAGCAAGGAGCACCTGGTGTTTATCTTATGGGGCTCGTACGCTCAAAAGAAGGGAGCTTTCATTGACCGGAACAAGCATTTAGTGCTTACCTCTGCACACCCTTCTCCCCTATCCGCCTATAACGGTTTCTTCGGCAACAAGCATTTCAGCCGGACAAATGATTATTTAAAGGCACATGGAGAAACGGAAATCAACTGGTAGTTGAATACAGGTTGAGAGTTGAAAAAGAAAATGGCTGCGCTATTACCCAATGAATAGCACAGCCATTTTCTTTTTCCATAATATTGCAACAATGCAATTATATATCTTTCAACTCTACGCTTATCCTAGTACCACTGGATATTACTTTGCGTCTGGCTTCTCTGTTCATACTTCAAATCCTGAAGAATGCTTGCATTTGCCCGGATAGTAACATTATAATATCTCCACCGTCCGAAAGGTGAAAGACTGGCGGACAAGTTGAAACAGTGCAAATCGCGGGAAATCGTACAAGAAGTTTGTGTGATCTCCTTTGCCTGAAAGTCGTAACCGGAGTTGAATGAAAGCGACCAGTTATTGGATATTTTCACGTTTCCATTCGCGTTGATATTATGTGTATACGTATAAGGATATCTCATAGAATGGCGGTTAATAGGCTTCGTTCTATCTTCACGGATATTGAACGAATAACTAAAACTCAAAGACCAAGGCATTTTGAATACCTGATAACCGTCCGAGTCCGCTTGCGCATTCTCGACCTTCTTAGTGACAGTTCCGTCTTCCTCCGAGCCTTCCGAATCTTCATCATCACCTTCCGGCTTCTTCTTATCCTTATCTTCATCCTCTTTCGGTCCGAACCACTTCTTCCAAGTATCATTATTGAAAGTATAGTTAAATGAAGAACCATATCCCTGGAAACGTCCGAAGCGACCATACGACCACTCCGTCCGGTTACCGGTAACTACATTACCGCTTTTATCAAAAGTATAAGCATACGTAGCAAATGACGCATTCATATTAAAGGTATAACTCTTGGTCAACTTCAAACGAAGATTTATGCTCAAATCACTCCACGGCCGTTCCTTTGCCGCCATATTATAAGACATATTTGCACTCAAGTCATCAATAAGGCTCACTTTCTTGACCGTATCTTCTTTTGCATCGTAATACTTCATTTCCAAGTTATTGGCTATCGAGAAACTGACTGTTCCCGAACCTTCACGGGAAGGAACGCCATAAGGCTGTCCGGTAAAAGGAGAATAATATTGTGTATCACCATTATAATCAGTATACTCCTCCCAATACTTGCTAAATCCCGGAGCACCGCTCAGGCTAACTTGTGGCGTAAACACATGACGAATCTGTATTTCCTTTTTCTTCATGAAAAGAGGTTTGTACATACCATACAATTTGGTGCTCAGACTCAAACTTGCCGAATAGTTGGATACCCGGTAGAAACCGTTAATCGTATCGCCCGGCAATGCTTCCAGTCTATGTGTTTCCTCATTATATTGCTGATTTACCTTGCGGGTATACCAACGTTCCGTATAATTCACCGAAGGATTAACCTGCAAATATTTGAACAGAGTAAAAGTAGCGCTGATAGGGATATTATGATTCATCGCATTTTCCCATTCGCTCAGTCCGGCTTTGAACAGACGGTCGTCTTTCGTACGGATACTGTTTGTCAGACGTCCTGTATAGCTAAGAGAAATCTTTTCATACCAGCGTTCTTCCCCGGCCGCTTTCTTGCGTTTGAACGGGAAGAGACGGCTCAACGATATATTCAAGTCGGGCAACGTCACCGCAATGGAAGAGTCACGCATGGTCTGTGCGATATTGGTCGTTCCGGAAAGCGTCAGACCGATATCAGGGAAACTGCGTGAATAACTGATACTTGATGTTTTGGTATTCTGAGTCAACAACTGTGAATTATAAAGGTTGTTGATATTTGAACGTTCGTAGCTACTGGTCGAGAAGTTTACACTGGCAGAGAAAGTACTGTTCGGACTCGCCTTGGCATCCTGGCGATGATTCCAGACAATCTTAAAGTCCTTGGCAACTGCATAATCCGGCATCCCTTTGTCCCCCGTCTTAGTGACCTGATAATCCGCTTGCAGCGTACCGGAGTATTTATATCGTTTATTATAGTTGGTCAATCCGGAAAGTCTCCACGAACCTTTGGTAAAGATATCTCCCGTCATTTTCAGGTCCATGATGTCACTGATAGCAAAATAATATCCGCCTTCTGCCAGACCGAAACCGCGACTGGAGTCGTCCATATAAGTCGGCATGATGAAACCGGAAGAATAGCTGCTGGAGAACGGGAAGAAAAAGAACGGAACAGCCAACGGCAAAGGTACATCTTCCACCACCAGATAGGCAGGTCCCGTCACTACATTCTTTTTAGGACGCACCTTGGCCCTTGTCAACTGCATATAGAAGTGAGGATGGTCATGGTGGTCACAAGTCGTATAGCGCCCATGCTCCATAAAAATTTCATCATTGGACCCCTTCTTGGCTTTGCTTCCGGTCACGTATCCTTCCCCCTGTTGAGTTACGATTTCGGTGATTCCCGCTTTTTTAGTTTTGAAGTTATACCGGATAGTTTCCGTATCATAAGCGGTATCTCCCTCTTTAAATACAGGTTTACCTTTTTCCACTCCCAAAGAGTCTTTGATACCGTAGGCGTGCACCGTACTGCTATCCAGATTCATTGAAATAACTTCCGCTGCCAACTCTATATTCTGGTAATTAACTTTTCCGCTACCATACAACGTAGCGGCTCCGCCCAAAGTAAAAACTGTGGAGTCGTTAGATTCATAAATAACCGGTGCGTCGAGCGGTTGTTTCTTCTTAGCCGGTGCGATAGAGTCCATGCGTACCGTAACCGTATCTGCTTTCAATGAATCATTTCCGTGGAGGGAATCATTCTGTGCAGTATTGGGGGCAATCATTCCTCTTCTTCGACGTTGAGACGTAGCCTCATCGGGAAGCATCAGTAAGACAATCAGCAGTATAGATGATATAAGTATTTTTGCTTTCAATGGCGCCATTAACTAATAGTTTACGCTTGAAGTGGCAAAAGTACATAAACTTCACCAATTATGAGTTAGAATCTTCGTTATTTAATTATTTTTTAGTGCTATAAAAAGAGAGAGCACCATCTGTCAAAACGGCTTAGGCCTTCTTCACCATATTTAGCAATACTATGACGGGCTTTCTCTACCGACTTTTCTTCGTCCAGGTGAGTCTTAGAAAAGAATTTATCGGCAAAGCAGATTAACTGTTCTTCCAGAGTTATGGGCAACATCTCGCGATGGGGTACAGGAAGCTGTTGGTCGACAATGTCCTGCAAGGATAATCCGGCCCCTGTATGGCGTTCGCAAACCAGTGCATGCTGCGGGAAACCTTCTTCACGCAAGATTTCAGCTCCCAAATAACCGTGAGCTATATAAGGATGCGAACCGAAACACTGAATCGTAGGCGCATTGGTCTGAAAAATACCGATATCATGTAATAGGGCGGCTTCTTTCACGAAACTCCGGTTCAAACGTAGTTCGGGATGCGCATCCAGTATTTTCATGGCCTTTCCGGCCACAGAAAGACTGTGTATTACTAAGATTTGCCGCTGCTCCGTATTTTCCGGATAATACTTATCAATGATTTCGTATGGATTCATGTGCTCTATTTTTTGTTCTCTTGATGAGAAATTAATATTTTTGTGCAATATTACAAAAAATCACCGACATGAGAAATAGAACTTCCCTCATTCTTTTTTTTCTGTTTGTTACAGTCTTTCCCGAATGCATTAGCGGCAAAGTTGTCGCAGGCGCCGGACGCTTCGAACAATATCTGCCGTTCATTCAAGGCAAACGTGTCGGAATGGTGGTCAATCATACCTCTGTTGTAGGAACGGGGCAGACTCATTTGCTCGACACTCTGTTGAAACAGCATATCAACGTAGTCAAGGTATTTGCCCCCGAACATGGTTTCCGTGGAAATGCAGACGCGGGGGAGACTGTGAAAGACGGCAAAGACTCCCGTACCGGAGTCAGTATCGTCTCTCTTTATGGAAACAACAAAAAGCCGACTGCCGCCCAACTGAAAGACATCGACGTTATTTTATTCGATATTCAGGATGTGGGAGCACGTTTCTATACCTATATCAGCACAATGTACTACGTAATGGAAGCCTGTGCAGAAAACAATAAGGAAATGATTGTACTAGACCGGCCCAATCCGTGCGACTACGTAGAGGGTCCGATACTCAAACCGGCCTACCGGAGTTTTGTCGGTATGCTTCCTATCCCGGTACTCCACGGATGCACTATCGGCGAACTGGCACGAATGATTAACGGAGAAGGCTGGATTGCCCACAAGAAAAATCCTTGTTCATTAAAAGTAATTCCAGCCACGGGTTGGATACACGGAGAACCCTATTCGCTTCCCATAAAGCCCTCTCCCAACCTGCCGAACGATCAGTCCATTCGCCTGTATGCGTCACTCTGCCCGTTTGAGGCTACCAGCGTCAGCGTAGGGCGGGGAACGACATTTCCTTTCCAAGTATTGGGCGCACCCAACAAGAAATACGGAGATTTTACTTTCACTCCCCGCTCTCTCCCCGGTTTTGACAAGAATCCGATGCACAAAAATGTAGTCTGCTACGGTGAAGACCTCCGGAACGCAGACGATGTGAACGGATTTACACTCCGCTATTTCCTGCATTTCTACCGTTTATCCGGCGAAGGTGCCGCTTTCTTCTCCCGTGCCCGGTGGTTTGACTTGCTCATGGGCACGGATAGTGTACGCAAAGCTATCCTCAGAGGTGATTCGGAAGAGACTATCCGGAATAGTTGGCAAAAGGAGTTACAGGATTACAAGAAGATGAGAAACAAATATCTTCTTTATGAGTAAAAACAAGTATCATACTTTCATTCTTTTTCATAAATCCCTTATAACTAAAGCTATAAGTATGATAGATAACTATTATCTCCGGTATCTATCATACTTATACTATTAAAATGAAGTATCTATTTTACCTCCAAAGGTACGACATGATAATACGTACCATACGTTTTCCGTCTGGATTTCACCCCAAGCCGTTGCAAGATACGTCCGAAATAAGAAGCCTGTCTGGCAGAGAATGTCATCTTACTTGCTTTCTGAATCCGTCGCAGGATGTCGATAGCCAACAGCCATTCACCTTCCTCCTCTTCTTCTGCCCCACGATAATAAACCATAAACAGCTGTTCAATAGCGGGTGATTGTTCAAACTCACGATTGCTTTCCGTCATGATAGCCTCTTCTTCGGAGTCAAACCAATAACGTTCGTTATGATAAAGCAGTTCCAACGCCTGTGCATACAATTGTTCATAATCAATGGGACGCGACACATCTATGCCTCCCGTCATGTAAATGCCGATGAAACGACGGCTACCGGAAGTATCTGTCAACAAATCCCGATGATTGCTCGTAGCGATGAACGAAGCATACCGGCGAAGTTCTTCCACCGCCGAAGCATTCGGACGGCGCGTGTTCACCACCGGTTTTTGCAGAATATGCTTCAGAAAAGCCTGCTGGGTGGGACTTATCTGGTCGAATTCATCCATATTAATAAGCAAAAAGCGATTCAGATACAACTCCGCATCCCGCTTCCGACTGAAATCAATGCTGTCCGTATAGTACGCCTGTAAAGCAGGAGGAAGAAGCATTCTGCAAAAAGTGGACTTCCGGTATGCCTGCGGACCAATCAGCAAAGGCGAAGTGCTGTTCGCATGTCTTTTATCCATCCCTATCCAATGGGCAGTCATGCTCAGGAACCATCGCCGGAACAACGGTGCCCAGTGCGGATTATCACAGGGAACGCGGTTAGCCAGTTCCAGAATCCGGTCTTTACCATCCCAGCGAGGCAAGTGGTACAAGAAATCCTCCACAGGATGATAGATAGGCACATGGTCGGAATCCAGATAACGGATGACATCCCTGTCCCACATTTTCACTCCTTCACACATGGCGTTCATCGTAATACTCGCCAATACCCGCTTGTCTACCGGGCGAAAATAGAAGTTGAAACTATGCCGTTCGCGATATTCCACCTCCGTGGTCAACGCATTGTATCGGAATTCATAACGACGCTTCATAAATTCATCCATCTGCATGGCGAAAAGCTGTTCGGCCGTCAAACTGCTCTTCTTTCCGAATCCTTTGGCGGTCCGGTATACACTTTTCACCGTTTCGCGAATCAGCAACTCGTCCGAAGGGAGCCTGTAATGCGCCTTCGTCCACCGCACGGTATCTTCTTCGGGAATACCCGCCCGGAAGCAATGCTCCGCCAGACACACCAGCAACGGTTGTATATCGTCTCCCTCCCGATATCCGTCCAGTTCCTCAAGCGCCCTGTTGAATGCAGCGGAGAAAAGCACCGACAACGCTTCATAGTTCTCATATCCGGGCGCCATTCGTTGCAAAGGAGAATCGGTTTCCCGCGTTCGCCTGATGAAAGCCGTTTCGGAGGGAAGACTGACGGGCTGCTTCATATAAATGGGCATCGCTTCCGGATTGAAATAAAGTTCGGGATCATACGTCAACCGACAATATTGTTCGAGCAACGGTTCTTTCAGTTCAATATCAAAAGGCAGTTGCGGCTGATAATATTTCACGGCCGTCTGATAAGCATGCGCATGAAAAAGCTCTACCTGCTCGCGTGAGACCGGCAAGCGATCGTCCGGATAAGTGAACCGTACCCATATTTTGACTGATTTACCGGAGGAGCCTGTGAAAGCGAGGAACGTTTGCGGAAACTCTTTGACTAATTCCTTTATCTCGTCGGCTTCCGTCCTTCCCGAAAGATGATTGACTTCCATCATCACTATGCCGTTATATTCGTTCAAAGTCATCACTCCTTCTTTACGGACAAAAGCTGCGGCAGGAATCACTTTGGGAACCTTACGCACCCCTTCAATCGAATTTCCCGGAAGAGTATATCTCAAAGCTTCCCTCATTTTGGAGACAGGTTGCGCCTTGACTTCCGTTTTCATCTGCTCCAGAAGGAGCTCTATTTTCAACGTCCGTAAGGTATTTACCTTGCCATCGTCTCTGACTAATGTTATTTTCATCTTTTTTTATTATTCATTCTAGTAAAAGGGAAAGCTGCACTATAACTATACAAAGATACAACAAGCACTTCGTCCAAACAAATTTCCGTATCTTTATTTGCCGCATCATACGGCTTTATTTTACAGAAATAATACTTACTAAATTTGCAAATAAAGCCGGGATAATGTATCTTTGCAGGCAGTAAGACTTCAGCCCGCATACGTGTGCCGTACAGCCCATGTATGCGGGCTGTGCAGTTTACATTCGCGGGCTGTACAGCCCACAAATGTGTGCCCGAAAAAAGCAGCTGCTCCAAGCTGATTATTCAGGCAGCAGAGGTAGGTTATCTTACTGCAAAACAAGCATTAGAGCGCCTTTGGAAAGGCATTTCACCCACATTAACCAATAAAAGAAAAGAGATGTACGCAAAGTATGATTTTCGCAAAAAGCCGTCTTCAAAAGAAGATGAAGATAAACAGCCGTTGTATCCCCGCATCGTATCGAACGGGACTATCGACTTTCAACGCATTGTAAAAGAGATCGCCCAGGCTTCCAGTTTTACCCCGGCAGACATCGAAGGAGTTCAGCTGGCTATTGAAAATAAAATATCTGAATATTTAATCAGTGGTTATCACGTTCAATTGGGCGACCTCGGATATTTTTCAGCCAAGTTGAAAGCACGTCCGGTAATGGATGCCAAAGAGATACATGCGCAGTCCATCTATTTCGACAATGTAAATTTTCGTCCTTCATCTTCTTTCCGAAAGAAGGTTCGCGGATTTGTAGAAAAAGCGAAGTCGGGATTTGCACATTCTGCCGAAATTCCGGTGGAAGAACGTCGTCGCAGGTTGGAGAAATTTCTGGATGAACGTCCGATGATACGACGCAAGGAATATACACAACTGACGGGACTCCTGAAGAACAAAGCACTGAATGAGTTGAACGGTTGGGTGAAAGAAGGGGTACTCGACACCATTGGAAGCGGTAGCCATATAATTTATGTGCGGGCAAATACTGGGAAAGATTAAGCAATAAAAGCAGTAAAACAGGAATGACAGATGCTCATTTTTCATGAAGAAAGCATGATAGATACCGGAGTTCGGAATGATCTATCATACTTATTTATCAGTATACCAGCATATTAGCAAAAAGGATGAGAGTCATGAAAGTTATTTTTTGCCTTGAGAAACGGTACAGTTGGAAAATAGCGGCGAAAATCGTGACAGTAGCTCCTACATATCAGTTATTCACCGACGCAACTACAATGTCCTGCAATCATTATTCCATTTCCTTCTTTCTCTTCTTCCACAGTTGCCACGAATTAATAATATTCTGCCACATATTATATACCAAATAGCATATTAGTCTGATTATCAAAGAAGAATCCCACCTATCACTAACAATGGGTAACAAAATAGCAACAAAAAAACGAAGAAATTCGCTTAGTGGTGGACTTCATGTGCAAAGGTAACAAAAGGCAATTACCTGCCAAAAAAGAAACAAGGCTTTTGCCTTACAATAGCTTTTTCAAGTCCTCAACGTCCGGCAGAGCGTTACGAAGTCGTTCCGGCATATCTTTAGATGCACGGTAAGTAGCAACCCCCATCGGCTTGTTATAATCACGAACGGCAAACTCTACAAAGGTTTGATTCATCTCTCTACAAAGTATTATTCCGATAGAAGGGTTTTCGTGCGGCTTTCTGATATATGTATCTAAGGCGGATAGATAAGTATTCAACTGCCCCAAATAAGATGTACGGAATTTTCCGGATTTCAGCTCGACTGCGACCAAGGAATTAAGCTCCCGATTGAAAAAGAGCAAATCAATGAACATTTCTTCTCCTGCAACTTCCATGCGATATTGATTGCCTATAAAGCTGAAATCTTGCCCAAAGGTCATAATGAACTTCTTTACGTTGGCAACAATCGCCTTTTCTACTATCTTTTCGTCTAAATCCTCTTCTTGTTCATCCAGTTCCTCCACATTGATGAAATCAAGCAAGTATTCATCTTTAAATGAACAAACAGCTTTTAGAGCTTGCTTAGTATCAGGCAATGTTTGTGCGAAATTGTTAGGCAAAGTTCCCCGATGGCTGTAGAGGTCTGCTTTTAAATAATCCCTTAAAGTGTATTTACTCCAATAGCGAGTAGCGCACTCATGTATATAAAATAGCCTTGCTTCCAAAGTCTTAGCTTTGGATATTATTTCGGTATGATGACTAAAACCGATTGAAAGGAAATCAGCCCAATTGAATTCATCAGCCAGTGGCTGGCGAATTACGCTCAACAGCAATTTTTCATCTAATACCAAATCGCCAGCCAATGGCTGGCGATTTAGAACAGGTTCCCATTCTTCATAGAAAACTCGCATATTCTTTATATTCGAAGTTGAAAATCCCCTTAGCCCCGGCAATTCTTTTTGCAACAGAGAAGATATTTGCTCTATTGCTCCTTTACCCCAAAAGCCTATACGGGAATTTTTCGACACGTAACGTCCGATGCCGTAATAAAGAGATAGCTGTTCTTTGTTCACCGATGTGGCTGCACGGTACTGGCTGCGCAGAATAGCTTCTTTTATGGTCTTTACTGCTTCTCTATAATTCTGATTTATATCCATTTGCGTTTTGTTATATGTGACAAAAGTACAAAAATAAGGAGGTGTGTCAAAATGCACACCTCTTTTTTTTTATGCACAAAGCCCCGACTTTCACAAGCTGGGAGATTGGAAACAGAGTTCAAAACAAGATAGTCTTGCTTGTCAAGGTCGGGATAATCGGGACAACTTTTCTGCCGTAAAGTCACAATTTCAATTCACGGATAGTGTTGCCAATAATCTTTTCATAATTCAGACTGCCACGCTCTTTAGATTGCGCTCTCATATCCAACAAATAGTCAAGTACGTTTGCTTTGGATTTATTGGTATTCTGAAATCCGTGCGCATCATTCTATAAATCACTATATTTCAGTTATTTATATTTAATTTTTCATCTCATTCTTTCTCTTTTTCCAAAGCTGATAGCTATTGATAATGTTTTGCCACAGCACATACGATCCCGGAGCAACAGAAGACAACGGATTGAGATAGGTATGTGCCATCCAAATAGCCAGAATTGTATTCTTCTGCCCCAATGCCTGACCGCCACTGATACGGTCATTATAGACAGAGCCGATTGTTTTCCCTAAGAAAAACTGTAAACAACAAGCAACCAAAGCCCCGACTGCAATCATTATTTCGGTAAAGCCGTCCGCAGGGTCATTCAACAGCGAATACAACGTTTGGGCTGTAACAATAGCCAGAGAGACTGCCCACAAATAGAAAGCAAGTTCATGATAGCCCAACAGCTTCTGATGCACTTTCGGCAGACATTTGCCCAACAGCCACGCAGCCAGAAAAGGACAGATCAATAATGGAAATACTTTACTCAATATAACAAAGAACGCTCCCCAAAAACTAACATCGGGATGTACCTCCACCAAAGGGAAAAAAATAGGGACGGCAATAGCTGCTCCAATATTCCCCAGCAATGTGTAAGTAGTCAGACTCGCCGCACTCCCTCCCAATTTGGAAGTAATCACTGCCGCAGCAGTAGCCGTAGGGCAGATAATGCAAACCATGACCCCTTCCGCCACAATTTTATTGAAACGATAAAGCAGCAAGTAAGCAGCCAGCGCCCCCACAATCTGGATCAACAACAGCCATGCATGAAGTGGCTTTGGTTTCAAATCATGCGGAGATACTTTACAAAAAGTGAGCAGCAGCATCGTGAATATGAGATAAGGAGTCAGGAAAGATAGACTGATGAACAAAGGATACCCCACAGCGCCTACCAACATAGCGATAGGTAATGTCCAATTCTTTAAAAACTTAAGCATCGGCGTACATTTTAACTTCGGGGTGCAAAGTAACGGAGATTTCAGGAGAAAAGCTACCTTTAAACCGAAAAAAACACAAAACTTAATGGCAAATAATGAGTTTTCTACAAAATTCTACTACATTTGCAGCGTATTACAGATATGAAACTGAATAGACCATACATATTATATATATGCATTTGCCTCTGGCTACTTTTCCTGCCCTCATGCACCAACCGTTTATGGGGGAAAGATTTTGTCGTAGTCATTGATGCCGGACACGGCGGACACGACCCGGGAGCTATCGGCAAAATCTCTAAAGAGAAGAATATCAACCTGAACGTTGCCCTGAAAGTAGGAAATCTGATAAAAAAGAACTGTGATGATGTCAAACTGATTTATACGCGCAGCAAAGATGTGTTCATTCCTCTGGCACGACGGGCGGAAATCGCAAACAACGCGAAAGCCGATCTTTTCATCTCCATTCACACCAACGCACTGGCAAACAACCGTACAGCAAAAGGTGCTTCTACCTGGACCCTGGGTCTGGCCAAATCAGAAGCCAACCTGGAAGTTGCCAAACGAGAGAATGCCGTAATTCTCTACGAGAGCGACTACGAAACAAGATATGCCGGTTTTAATCCGAATTCTGCAGAATCTTATATCATATTCGAATTTATGCAGGATAAATATATGGAGCAGAGCGTGCATCTGGCTTCACTGGTACAGAAACAATTCCGACATACTTGCAAACGAGTGGACCGGGGCGTGCACCAAGCCGGATTCCTTGTATTAAAAGCAAGTGCCATGCCCAGCATTCTGGTGGAACTAGGATTTATCTCCACTCCCGAGGAAGAACGTTACCTGAACTCGGAAGCAGGTGCCAATACAATGGCGAACGGAATTTACCGTGCTTTTCTGAATTACAAGAGAGAACATGAACTGCGCCTGACAGGAGTCAGCAAGACGATTATTCCTGCTGAAGAACAGGAGGAGAAAAATGCTCCGGTAATCGCACAAGCTTCTCCCCAGCCTGCCGTAACAGCGAAAACAACGCCCAAACGTCCTATTGTAGTAGAAAGTGCAACCAATGACAGTGAAATTACGTTTAAGATACAGATACTCACCTCTTCCAAGCCTCTCACTAAAAATGACAAAAGGTTGAAAGGACTGAAAGGAGTGGACTATTATAAAGAAAAAGGAATCTATAAATATACGTATGGTGCCTCTGCCGACTATAATAAGGTATTGCGTACGAAACGTAGCATCACGGCACAATTCAAGGATGCCTTTATCATCGCTTTCCGGAACGGCGAGAAAATGAACGTCAACGAAGCGATCACCGAATTCAAGAAAAGAAAAAATAAATAAAAATATAAAATGAAGTACATTACAAAAGAAGTCAGAATAGGTATTGCAGGTATAATAGCACTATGCGTACTGATTTATGGAATTAATTGGCTGAAAGGTATACACATGTTCCAGCCTTCCAGTTATTTCTATGCCAAATTTCAAAACGTAAACGGACTGACCAAATCAAGTCCGGTATTTGCAGACGGTGTCCGCGTAGGTATTGTACGTGACATCTATTATGACTACGTGAACCCGGGAAATGTGATCGTCGAAGTTGAACTGGATACGGAACTGCGTATCCCCAAAGGAAGTAGCGCCGAACTGGTATCCGAGTTAATGGGAGGTGTGCGCATGAACATCCTTCTCGCCAACAATCCGCGCGAAAAATATGCCGTAGGAGATACGATTCCCGGCAAACTGAATAACGGAATGATGGAAAGCGTGGCACAGCTCATGCCTAAAGTGCAGGAGATGTTGCCCAAGCTGGATTCAATTCTGATCTCCCTGAACAATATTCTGGGAGACAAGAGCATCCCCGCCACCCTGCATTCAATGGAGACTACCACCGCCAACCTCGCAGTAGTCAGCTCACAGATGAAAGGACTAATGAGCAAAGACATCCCCCAGCTCACCGGGAAACTTAATACAATCGGAGACAACTTCATAGCCATTAGCGGTAATTTAAAGGAAATAGACTATGCAGCTACTTTCAAAAAAATAGACGAAACTTTGGCTAACGTAAAAATACTTACAGAGAAATTGAACAGCAAAGACAACACGCTTGGGTTGCTTTTCAACGATCCGTCATTATACAATAATCTGAACGCAACGACAGAGAATGCCGCCAGTTTGCTTGAAGACCTGAAAGCACATCCGAAGCGTTATGTTCACTTCTCATTATTCGGTAAAAAAGATAAGTAAGTTTTCATCGTTATATAGATTTTATCTAAATAACGAGAGAGCGTAAAAAGAATGTGGATCACTCTGCAAATGTCTATCTACAAACCGAAATAATATTCCCGTACAAACAGATAAATGAAAGAAAAGCTACATAATTTAGGGATATAAAAAGCTACTATACAGATACTTATAAAAATGCAATAGCCTTCAGAGGCATCATGTTTTTATAGAAATGTATAAGTCACTGAAAGTAAACACATTATTGTTTTCATGAAATAAACAAGAAAAAATAGATTTGTTTTTTCCAAATAAGATTCCGAATTTTGCAAGCGTAGAAGTTTTGCTTAATTAATAAATGTATTAAAAGTTACT